>CALCSP010000237.1 GCA_937893785.1 uncultured Verrucomicrobiales bacterium | reverse complement strand
GGCAGCGCACTGGATGGAACGTGCCTCTAAACAGAATTGAAGATAGTGATTCAGGATAGAAATCTGCAGACATACTGACAGATGCCCTCGGCTACGGTAATAGTGAAACCTGAATTGGCCGGCACTTCAAAATGTTCTCCCTTGAAATAAATCAGGGATTCATCACCTCCGTCCACGACGACCGAACACTGGCCGGAAGTTATTTCCATGCGCTCAGCACTTTCGGTGGCGAAATGATATTCACCCGGATAGATCAGTCCTAAAGTGAGCTTGGCTCCATCCTCAAGGGTAAGCGAATGTGAAACGACTTTGCCGTCAAAGTAGACATTGGCAACAGCTGAAGCGGAAACATTTTCGAATGTCATGGTAATTGAAGCTCTATTATCCGCAAGAATCGGTTCATGACAACTCAATCAACTCCTTATTGGCAGTGGAAACAATCAAGCACCTCGTATTTTCCTTCTTAACCCCAAGAATGTCCATCAGAGCCTTCCTATAACAGGTCATCTGACCTTCGTATTTTTCAGCGATTTCATCCGGAGTAATCGAGTCAGTCTTATAATCAATAATGGTGACTTTTTCGGGATCACCATCATCTCCACGCCATACATGCATGCGGTCCACAATCCCAGAGAGCCACTTGCCATCCTGAATCACGTCAATTGCCTGCTCTCTATATAACTCAACCTCTGTGGTATCCTTCTCAAAAACACGGTGAATGTCGGGATCGGAAAGTGCATCCTCAACAATCATACCTGCCCTGCTTCTCGGCATCGAAGGTATTTCACCCAATGCCAACCACTCGAGCCCTTCAAATAGCTCATGAACCTCGCTACCAACCTTCAATCCCGTTCCACCAAACTGCAAGGTGACAGAACCACTCTTAGCTGCCGAAGGAGTGACTCTTTTACGCATAGGATCTGCTTCTTCCAATTTCACCTTGTGTACTTGCTTGATCTCCCTGCGCTTAACTTTCTCAAGCCACGAAGAATCACTTCCTTCAAAAATCCCTTCGTCTAAACTTTGCCTCACCAGATTAGCTGGAGAGGCCCAAGCAGCAGCAACTTCAGGATCCTTAGCCCTGCTTTTAGGCTCCTCGATGAGAAATATATTGAGTGCCAACTTGGCACGGGTCATTGCCACATAGAGGAGGCATAAAGCCTCATAACGCTGCTCCTCCTGCCAGTCTTTTTCAAGATCACCTAATACCCCAACGATGGATCGCACCCACGCAGCAGGCGGTTGCAAAACCCAACCTTCCCGGCTTTGGGCTACGTTGTAATCATTGCTACTGGGCACCTGTTGGTCACTCATCATAGGCAGCATAACAACATCAAATCCGAGCCCCTTTGCCCCATGAATAGTCATCACCTGAATAGAGGCATCGGTCGGCGGCTGCACAATCTCTAGAGCCGCTAGCCAATCTCTCGCTCCGCGTGGAGTCCCGATTCCGGATAAATCGTAATTTTCTAGGGCAGTAAGGATGTCTTCAGCACGACGCTTTCCGAATCGAGGCAATTGTTCCCAGAGCGGGTTCAATAACACACGAACCATCGAAGAAAATCCGGCTGAATGTGACTCGTTAAGTAATGCCTCCCATCTGCCCAGCCACTTCCCATCATCATCGTGATCTCTAAAACGGTCCCTCAGAATTTTTTCCAAAGGCGAAATTTCAACCAGATTTCGGGCATAACGGTCGGCTGGATCTGCCAACCAGTTAATTAGTCCTGATAAAGCAACGCCAATGGGATTATCTTCCATGGGCTTGCGGCGCCCATCTTCAATCACATCAAACTGATTGAGACGCAAGTGGTCAGCTACCTTTCGAATCTCCTTTCGGGTTCTTAGCAATATCCCACAACTCAATTGCTTCTTACCAATCTCTAAGGCTCGCAAACGATCTGTGATCGCGGCAAGCATTTGATCCTCGTCTGCAACTACATCCAATCGGGCCTCTCCCATCTTTCCTTCATCGGCCGGTGTATGCTCATTGCAGTCCCATCTGGACTGAACTTTTTCTCCAAACAGC
>CALCSP010000236.1 GCA_937893785.1 uncultured Verrucomicrobiales bacterium | reverse complement strand
CCTTTTCATGGCATCCTGATCATGAGTCGCCATGAGCACCGCACCACCACTGGATGCATAAGCAGAAAGGTGATCAAGGACAATACCCGCATTCTCTTGGTCAAGGTTTCCGGTTGGCTCATCCGCAAGAATAAGCGCGGGCTCTAAAAGCAACGCTCTAACTAAGGCGGTTCGCTGCCTCTCACCGGAACTTAGTTCGGAAGGCAGATGGTTACGTCGATTCTCCAACCCCATTTCGGCTAGCAGCATAGATGCCCGGTCTTTGGGATTTTCCAGCGCCTGAGCGAGTGATGGCACTAAAACGTTATCCATCACACTAAGGTATGGAATGAGATGAAAATCCTGAAATACAAATCCGATATGTTCAGCCCTGAATGATGATTTCTTTGCTTGCGAGATCTCGGAAACATCATTGCCAGATACAACGAGCGATCCAGTATCATGATTTAACAAGAGACCGAGGATCAAAAGTAGAGTTGACTTACCGCAACCACTTGGACCACAAACTGCCACGAATTCCCCCTCATGTATTTCAAGACAAACATCATCAAGGGCCAAAATTTCGCTGCCATTTCCGGAATAAGTCTTTCCCAGACCCTTTGCTACAACAACAGCATTCGATGGATTCAGATCAGTCATTTCTTAAAACCTCAGCAGGTGCGCGGCGGGCTCCCATAAAAGCAGGCACCCATCCTGCTGCCCCGCTCATTATAGGCACTGAAATAATCAACCCAATCCAGCTATTTGGTGAAAATCCAACAAGGTCAAAAAAGTGCCCACCCGCAAAAAGGCTACCAAGGACACCAAGCATCGCCACTGAAAGGACAACTCCAATGAAACCCATTAGAATTGCCCTTGAAAGTATAACTTGCAATACCCTTGAATAACCAACCCCAATTGCACAGAGTGCCCCAACCTCATGAATTCTTTCACGCACATTTGCAGCAGTCAGGTAAGTGATGCACAAAAGGCTTAACCCTGCCACTAGAACCACAAAGACATTGGAAAACTCAGCGCGCATCGCACGCAACCTTTCACGATCACGAATAAATTTCTCCTTTTCCCTTAAGCGAAGAGCCTTGGCACCGTTTCGAGCTTGAGCCCTCGCAAGCGCCCTGCTTTCTACCTCTATCACTTGCGTATTTGGCAATATTGACATTATCTCGTTAGCAACTTCGCCGAGTCGGTCAAGAGATTCACAGTTACATTCAAGCGCTAGAATCGAGTTAATCTTTCCAGGCTTTCCAAGCATTTCCTGAACGGCAGGAAGAGCTATCCATGCCGTAATGTCATCAATTCCCCCGCGCCGACTGTGAACTTTCGACACCTTGAAGGTTTTCCCTCGAAAATCAATAACATCGCCCTCATTAATGTTCCTCCGATGATGTAGCTCATAACCAAGTGCTATCTCCCCTTCAGCCACCGGATCCAACAGTTCACCTTTTCTTTTTCCGCTCCTAAAGGCAATTGGCTCTTCTCCCCTGATTCCGAAAAGAAAGACAGAGGTTTCTCCTTCAGGCCATTCAACCATTTGAGTTAATCGAGGCAGCAAGTGATTAACCGTCACAATCTTTGATTCTGCTAACCTCTTCACATATGACTCCGGCATTAGTTCCTCCCCGTAGCCCTTGCTGTAGATTTGCGCGAGATCCTGACCTTCAGGATAAATGTGAATATTAAAGCCAAGCCCTTTCATTGCTTTACGAATATCATCCTCATGACCTTGCAGGATTTTTTCTGTTTCTGCATTAATTGCACTTAGCTCCTTTTCCGTAGCACGATCAAAGCTTTCCAGCAGAGCTAAAGACCCAAGCAAGCAAGCAACAGAAACCATAACTGCAAACACACCAATGACGAAACTCCACCGTCGATGAAGTATCTCAGAAATGACTAGTTTAGAGGTATTCATCAATGACTTTGGCGTTGATAGAAGAAAGTAAAGGCAGCCAACCCAAGAAGCGCAACAAGGCAAAAAATACCCAGATACGACATGACCGGCCATGACCGTTCAGAAACTGATGCCCCTTCAGTCAGCTCATCATGTGCAATGACTGCAGCTGAAGACCTGAGAGGGTTAACAGAAGCCACTAGATCACCCACGCCCTCCAATG
>CALCSP010000235.1 GCA_937893785.1 uncultured Verrucomicrobiales bacterium | reverse complement strand
CTTCAAAATTCCTGCAGTATTTAAGCCAATAAGCATTAAAACAGAGATTACTCCGATCGGTATAATCGTCACAATGATCTTCCAATGTCCCGCACACACCAGAGCACATAAGTAAGAGAAAAAAGCAATATAGAAAACTGCTTTGGCAAATGCAAACAATGGAGCTGTGCACAGAATCGATGACAAAAGATAAATGGCGCGGGCAATTCCACCAACTTGCAGCGACTTAAAGTAAGCAAAAGCAGAAAAGCCAATACAAACCGGAATCATTGAGTCAATAGTCGGTAAAATAACTGGAGAACCACGTACCATTGTCGCGCTTGATATTGCCTGCTGCGTACCCGGAAGAAACATGTAGAAAGAAAATAGCCCGAGTGCTGCTGTTGCAATAAGGGGTAATAACTTAAGAATGTAATCGCGCGTCGGCTTGTGCTGCATCGGACCATAAACAATAAAAAAGAAAAGCGCGTAATAAACTGTGGCCGAATCCTTGAGAACCAGAATTAGCGGAAAAGAATTGCGATCGATGATTAGGTGAACGAATCCATACACTAAAAATATTAATATCGGAATAGTTAGCCGATGCTTCGGCAACAAGCTCGCTGACCCTGTGACAACTCTCACTAGGTGAAATCCCACAAGCATCGCCAAGGTAGCCTCACCAACAAACACGATCGAAACTAATCGCGTATACGAGAACCCTTTCCCACCGAGAAAATAGCAGGCGACGATAATTGCAATAAACCAGCCTTCAAAGCGGTAACGCTTTCCAATTACCGCCATAAGCACGGCAAACGCAGTGCCTCCAGCAACAAAAGCTGCTTTGGCATACTCACCATTGCCCACTGCTATGCCGGTCCAAATGGCAATGAGAAGGCCAATCCCCATTGCGATACCGAGTTGCAAACTCATTTTTTATAATCAATCAAATTAATATCGTGACTGTTACTAGCATCATCACAGATGCAAAGCTTACGACCAGCATCACCGATCATAACTATGATGAATTGTTTATTCATATATTACCGACCATTATAACATTTGATCCAGATGCTCTCATTATAAATCATAATCTCGGGGACACCTTAACCCGGTAATATCCTTTTTCACCGAAAGCAGGGCGCAAGACTACCTTTTCAATTCCCTCGCCTATATAGTAGGACGTCAATGCAGATTCGGGAAGCGGATCCCAAGTATCATCAGTATTAAGTTTCTCGATATAAATTTTGTAGTAATGCCGGGAAACGGCACGTGACCTATGGAATTCAATAATTGGAAACTCGAAGTTTTCGAGCCTGGCCCCCAACCGGTAAACTGAATCTGCATCCTGAGGATTCCCACCAAAAATAAATTCCATGAAGTTTGATTGTAAGTCCCCGTCATTATCCTGTTTGCCATCCGCTGTGCCCACTTTAAGGCCGGATTGCAACTCCCACCTATCATGCATGCCATCATTGTCAGCATCCAACCACTCGACCGGATTAGTGCCTGCAGCAAGTTCATCTATATTGTCGAACCCATCAAAATCATCATCCTCAGAAGATTCGTCAGTTAATGGATCAAAGTGGTAAAAAAGTTCCCACCCGTCATGCATCCCATCGCGATCCGTATCCGCAAAAAGCGGATCCGTGCCTGCAATGATCTCTTCGCTATAAGGCAAGCCGTCCCCATCTAGGTCCTCACCTTCGTCGTTCAACAAATCAATGGTAAGGATAGCATCAGTGAAATTTTCCCCGTCACTTGCCTGAACCTCTATCTGTAACATATCGACTCGGTGTAAAAGCTTCTGATTAATCCGCAAGTCTTGGGGAATATCCAACTGCCCATCACCACGGCGTCCCCATCCAACCAGTGTGCCATCGGACTTCAAGGCCATACTGTGATAGCCACCTGCAAAAATAGCTATCACTCCTGTTAACCCCTCGGGAACACTGGCCTGCCCATAATCATTCCGCCCCCAGGCCACAACATTACCATTTTCTCTAAGGGCAAGGTTGTGGTAAGCGCCTGCGGCAATGGCCACGACCTTACCTAAATTCGCAGGAACACTTCTTTGCCGATAGGTGTTTTGTCCCCAAGCAACCAATCTACCATCCGTCTTTAGGGCAAGGGAATGGAGGGCTCCCGCAGAAAT
>CALCSP010000234.1 GCA_937893785.1 uncultured Verrucomicrobiales bacterium | reverse complement strand
CCGGGGAGTTTCTTCTGGTGGGCGTTTTGTGCTCAAGCAGGGTAGCGGGTTGGCTGTGCAACCTGACAGCCCCATTACCCCTGTGTCTCTTGTTACCGGCAAAACTCAAATTCCTGATGATCCCGGTATAAGGAGGATTAGACTTTCTCAGCCTCTCAAGTTACCTGGGTCCTTGCATTTTAAATCTTTTGATGGCAAGCGGGTGGCTCTTGAGAGCCTAACATCGGTTTCTCCGATCATAATCAATCTATGGGCATCTTGGTGTGCTCCCTGCCTTGTAGAACTTACCGAGTTTGGGCAAAAAGATGCAGTTCTAAAAAAAGCAGGTATCAAGGTTCTTGCCCTTTCGGTGGACGGGTTGGATGAGACTAAAGGCACAGATGGAGAGAAGTTGCTGGATCTATTGTCTCAATGCGGGTTTTCCGGTAGCGCAGGCCATGCTGAAAAGTCGTTCGTCGATGTATTAAACCAGTTGGTTCTTGAGGCTGTTTATCGTCATAATGACCTGCCTGTTCCTTGCAGTTTTTTGGTGGACAAAGGGGGGTGGTTGACGGTCATCTACAAGGGGCCTGTGTCCATTGCAAACCTCCTTGCTGATGGGAAAACACTCGGAGGAGGACCTGATGTTGCGCGGCGAGAGGCAATGCCCTTCCCAGGAATATGGGCAGACCGTTTGCTTGCCACGCATCCCGTCGCCGTTGCTGCAGCCTATCGTGAAGGCGGTTACAATAAGGATGCCAAGGCATACCTACGAGATTTTCTTTCAGAAAATCCCGTGGTTCCCGGACAGCATCCTGGGGCACGGCAAGCGCTCCAGCTGGCTGATGTCCATTACAATATTGGCGATATTCTTACAAGCGAAGGGGATTACAAGAAGGCTTTCTCACATTTTAAGGCGGCGATGAGGTATAATCCACAATCTGCAAGGATTCGTAGCCGCCAAGTTTTGGCTACAGCTCAGGCTGGAGAGGTTGCTCTGGCCAGAAAGCTTGCCGAAAAAATGAATAGTGAGCACCCCAATAGTCCAGAAACGTTAACCCTTTTAGGTGATGTTCTAGTGCTGGCCGGAGAAAAGGTGCTTGCTGTCGATGCTTACAATGCAGCATTGAAAATTAATCCACGAACTATACCGGCCATTAATAGCTTGGCATGGATTCATGCTACTTCAGAGGAGGAAGCTGCGCGCAATTCTGTCCGGGCAGTTGGACTGGCGGAGTTCCTAATGAAAGCTCCGGGGGCGGCAGAAAATGCTGAATTCCTTATGACGTTGGCGGCAGCCCATGCAGAGGCTGGTAATTTCAAGAAGGCATCGGAAGTGGCTTCTCAGGCAGTTTCCCGTGCGAAGCACAGCGAAAATGATGAAACGATTAACCGAATTGAGTTGTTCAGTGAAAGAATTCGTGAAGGGCAACCGGTTCGTGACTAAGCTGTTTGCCGATTCTCAGTATGCTTCCATGCCTGCACAGGTGCAGATGAGGTTGCGGTCTCCATGGGCATTGTCGATCCGGGACACCTGAGGCCAGTATTTGGACTGCTCCACCCACTTGGCGGGAAAGGCAGCTTCTTTACGGCTATATGGGTGCGGCCAGTTGCCGTCGGTAACCTGCAAAGCTGTATGTGGGGCATTTTTCAATGGGTTATTCTCTGCATCGGTTTCACCAGAACGAATTGATTCAATCTCATGATGAATTTGAATCATTGCATCACAAAAACGATCAAGT
>CALCSP010000233.1 GCA_937893785.1 uncultured Verrucomicrobiales bacterium | reverse complement strand
TTACACCTCACAAGATCGGGGCGCGGATTGGCGAGAATAATCAGCAACTCAAGGTAGGCTTGGGCTATGATCACAACTGGGTAATTAATTCCACCGGAAAGGGCATTGAGCTTGCAGCCCGGGTAACGGAAGAAAAAAGCGGTCGCATTATGGAAGTTCTAACGGACCAACCCGGCATCCAGTTTTACACTGGCAACTTTCTTGACGGTTCCAATGTCGGCAAAGGTGGAAATGTATACAAGCATAGGAATGCCTTCTGCCTAGAAACACAAAAATTTCCGGACAGCCCCAATAATCCCTCATATCCTTCCAGTTTGCTGGAACCGGGACAGACTTACCGGCATGTGTGCATCTACCGCTTCAGTACGAAGTAACGGAAATAAATCAGCAAAAATCCCTACCTACGGACAGACAAACAGCCTAAACAAAGGCCACCATATCCAATGCCCAATTCAATGGCAGAAAGATACGCTTCATTGAAAACCACACATTTGTAAGCACAACGAAACGCTCCTCTCCGATTCTTTTGGTTATCCCTGCATACAGGGAAAGTAAACGTCTGCCAGCATTTCTCGGCAGTCTCTGCCGGCAGGTTGCCGACTCGGGACAGCCTGTCAATATTTGCCCTGTTGATGATGGTTCAGGGAAACAGGAAGCAAACAAGATGCGCGAGCTTGTATCAGAGCTTCAGCCGCAATTCCCTTTTCTTCTCGATGCTGTATGTCTTGATCAAAATACAGGAAAAGGAGGTGCCATTTACTCGGGCTGGGATGCCGCAGGTGAAGGAAACTTTGAATGGCTCGCCTTCGTTGATGCTGATGGGGCAGTTTCACCTCAGGAAACTCTCCGAGTGATTAGCGAAACCCTTGCGCGTCCACTAGACGAAAAAAGCTGCAGTTGGGCTGTCAGAGTACAAAGTGAAGAAACAAGGATTAAACGCACCCTCTTGCGAAAGGTCTTAGGAAACATCTTCAGGTTGCTAGTAAAGTTAACCTTCCAACTACCGGTCAGGGATACTCAATGTGGTTTGAAGTGCATACCATCGGAAGCATACTGGAAAATTCGTAATCACCTGGTGGAAAAACGTTTTGTCTTTGATGTCGAGCTGTGTGTACAGCTAATCCGTGAGGGGTATACCATCCACGAAAACCCAATATCTTGGAATGAAAGCTCCGGGAGCACGCTAAACTTTAAGTCTGCTTTTCGGATGCTGACCTCACTAGTGGGTGTTCGGTGGAGAATGTTCAAGCAACCACGCAAAGGCTAACTGCCCAGTTCTTTAAGCTCCGGGAATCAGGCGATTCAAGTCAGAGGGTCGTGATTGATTAAATTCCCAAAAAACACGCTCAACTCCTCTTCATTCATGGCAGCAGCCAACTGTCCTGAACCAAGTTCTCAATCGTAACCTGAAGGCTATTGCGATTAGCGACACTTTCATGTGCGCGAATTAACAAAGTGCAATAGACAAACCCCTTAGCTGCCTTGCCTTCTCCTGGATGCAAGCCCCGCATGTCTTGAGCATGGGCACTACCCGTTTCAACATAGCCATGAATTCTTATGCGACTGGTCAAGTCGGTGATTTCATAGCAGTCAAATCGATCGGCATCCTTGAAAGCAAAAGCAAAGTAATCAGCTGGCTTGACCAAAACTCTCATCTGTACAGGGCCAAACGAAGGGGCAGAACTGTATTCCATGACATCCACATCGCAAAAACCCACCGCACTTTCCCAGTCGAGAAGCAGCCCCGTATCAGTTACTTCAAAGAAAAACTCACGTTGCCTTTCTCCTTCCTCAGCCAAGCTGGTCATGCGCGCAAAACGGATGCCATTAACGACATTCTCCTGATAACTTTTCACATTCAGTGGTGGAAAAACGAAACTGTTTAAAACACCGGCATAATGCCTCTGCATCCTGTTGATACTCTCATTGGGATGCCTAATATATTTAAGGCGTTGGTTTACCGTGGTAAGCAGAGAGAACTCACTACAAAGGGAAATCGCATCCTTGGCCCCAGACTTCTCCTTTAAATTGTTCACATTATTGTATTGCTCCAGCGATACTTCTCGCTCGTTGATGCCATCCTCTCTCATCAGGCTCATGGCAACAATGCCAAGCATGCTCAAGGACATAATCACCACAGCAAAAAGACGCAGTTTTTTTGCAATAGAGAACCCTCCTTTCATTCTTGCATCCATATCCTCAACATCCTTATCAGTTCCCACGGCATCACGGGGAACAAGCCTAACCTCACGCGCATGATTCAAACGATACCTGACAGGCTGCTCAGCAGATGGTTTTCTTTTATGCTCGGATCGGTCAGTCGAACTACCCGTTTTATCTTGCGACTGTTTTACAACACTTTGAGAATTCGGGGAGAAATCCGTATCTGATGAATCGGTTTTCACATTAGGCAAATCCACTTTATTCACTCCCGCTACACCTCCCCGTCCAGACACCATTTTTGCTTCGATACCTGCATCGTGATGAGGAGCAATCATCACACCACTGCATTCCTTGCACTTTAACTCCCTGCCTTGTTGCTTGAGCTTAATATCAATTGGCTTTGCACAAAAAGGGCACCCAAAGAGCACCCGTCTACGCCCCACTTTCTGAGCCTTTAAAATTCCAACTTCCCCGCGAGCAATTGCTGATATCAACGAAACACTGTCAATTGGACTGGGTGAGGAACTAGTTACCCGGTAATCGGCATACCCTCCAGATTTCTCATCTGGCACAGGCGCCCTTGGCAATTCCCCTTTTTTTCTAGGGGCGGGCAGCAATGAACCTGTGACCGATGACTGATCAACATTCGAAGACGTCTCCTTATCATCGGAAACATCTACGGCCCCGCTGAGTGCTTCACTCGCCTCGGTAAAGCTCGGAATGACAATCTCATCCTCACAATATGGACAATTCACTTCCATCCCCGCAGCCCTTACATCAATCGCAATCGACTGATCGCATCGACCACAGTTAAATATGCCTTCCCCCGGGCTAATACTCTGTGAAGATTTCAAGGTTAAAGAAAATTCCTGAAAATTCGCCCATACCGTAACTCATTTTAAAGCACTAGTGTAGAAAAAAATCGAAGAATGCAGGTCTTACGGTGGCTTTTAACGAGCAGAACCTAGCTATCAAGCATCTCCTCCAGAAGCCTTGAAGCAAGGTGCTCTGTTGCCAGATCTAAGGCCTTGTTCGCCTTTTTTAGCACATCCAGTGAACCGCCCATCAAGGCATCACTCACGGCACGCAGTTTGCTCTCAATGTCATCTCGCTCCTTATCATCAATTAAATCACCGGCAAGTTCCAACGCCTTTTCCACAGCAGGAACCAGTTCATCACTCTTCATCTTGGCTTCAGTCCACATGCGTTCATTCATATCAGAAAAGGCATGATCCACAGACTCAGCTATCATTTTCTCAACCCGGTCATCATCCACCTCAACGGCGACATCCCGAATCTCAAGTATTTCATCCTTTCCGGTCAAAGTGTCTCGGGCAATCACATTCAAAATGCCGTCAGCATCCAAAGAGAACTCCACACCAATGCGGGCACTGCCTTTAACACCAGGATCGCACTGGACATGAACCTGCCCCAAACACCAGTTGTCCCGCGCCATTTCACGCTCGCCCTGTA
>CALCSP010000232.1 GCA_937893785.1 uncultured Verrucomicrobiales bacterium | reverse complement strand
TCCGGCAGGCCATTTTGACGGCATCAAGGAATTTTGCACGTTGTTCTTCGTTGCCCATGGCGGAGTCACCGACTGTGCCCGGCCATACTGGGGCAACCAGCGAGCCAATGTCAAAACCGTGACCGGCGATTTGGTCCGCGATCCCCTTTAGTTCATCATCACTGGCATTGGGATCGGTGTGGGGAAGGAAAAGAAAATAGTCGATACCGTCAAACTTGGTTCCTGCCACTTCAGCTGCTGCGGTCAGTTCCAGCATGCGCTCAAGGCTGATCGGTGGTTCTTGACCTTCTTCGTCGCCTTTGCCGACTAGACCAGGCCACATTGCGTTATGAAGTTTTGGTGCTGGGTTGCTCATGATGTGAATGGGAATTGATTTCGGTTTATATGATCAGAGGCATTGTGATAGAAGGAGAGGCACAGAGCAAGAGCGATATTTCATGAAGTATTGCGGGTTAGCAGCTCAGTCTTACCGCATTATTCCCTGAGCGTGTGTTATTTGGCTTAGTGGGTGAGAAGTATTGCGTTTTTTGTGCATCTGGGAATACATGGTTTTTCAATGGTTATGACCGAATTTTTTTTGGAAAATGTGAATTTACTGAATGTCTGCCGCTGTTATGCCCAGTGTTTCATGCAGGCTTGCCTGCAGATTGGCAAGGATGCCCTTATTTACGACCTTGTTACCATTTGCATCGACAACATAGATGGTATCAATAGCGGCACCGCGAGTTGTGGTAATACGTGCATTGGTGACTTCTAGGTCTAGCTTTCCAATGGTTGAGAGGATGTGATGCAGCAAGCCCAAGCGGTCGATTGCCTGGATTTCTAGTAGGGTGTGATGATTGCTGGCATCATTGTTTATGTAGACCCTCTGGGGAAATTGGTCGGCGATCTCATGCCAGTCGTGAAGGTCATCATCAGCTCGATCGATCAGTGCTCCGTAGTCTGGCTCCTCGCCGCTTAGACCGGAGCGCAGGAGGGTTTCAATTTCTTTCTGGCGGTAATTTGAATTCACGGGCTCAAAGTCGGTTGTGCAGATACGAAAAATGTCGAATACCACACCATCACCACGGGCAAATATTTCAGCTGAAAGGATGTTGACCTTGTGTGCGGCCAATGCGCCAGAGATATTTGCCAACAGCTTGTGCCTATCGTGCCATATCACAGTAAATTCACTGCAACCCTGTTCCGGAATCGCTCGCCAGTGAAGGATTGGATCCGGATCAATCTCAGCGAAAGCCCAGTTTTTAAAGTATTCAATTAGCAGTTCAATGTGCCTGACGATATGGACACTTTCCCTGCGCATGAAATAACGTCCCGGCATTTCCTGGAAATGAGCCACGACAGTGCTTGCATGACTTTCAGGCATTTTTTCAATAACTTCTTCCAGAAGTATTTTTTGTGCATTGCCACGTCTCTTTGCAAAAGCTCCTGCATCTTCAAGATATTCTTTGGTCTCCTGATACAGGATGCGCAAGGGGGCTTCCTTGGTTTCCGTCCAACTTTCCTCGTTCGTCCCCCTCGAGTCAGCATAGGTTAAAAGCATCAGGTGATCGAGTTGCCGCTTGGAGCTGGTGATCTGAGCAAAGTTGGCAATGGTTTGAGGGTCATCGATATCTTTGCTGTTGGCAGTACGCCACAGTTCAAGGTGTGAATCGACTAGGAAGAGGAGTAACTGGCGCCGCTTTTTCTTTAAAGAAAAACGCCGTGCTATGCCCTGTGCCAGAACAGTGCTCTCATCATCGTGATGCGCCTTGTTCTTGGCACGCCCTGAATCATGTAGGAGAATAGCCAAGTAGATGACATAAGGGTCATCGAGTTCGTTGAAGAGTCTTCTGTATATCGCTCTTCTCCGGTCATCTGCAATTGAGAGCGCATCAAGTTCCTCAATGACCCGGAGAGTATGTTCATCGGCAGGATAGCGATGGAAAAATTCGTGCTGTACAAGGTTTGTCAGTGCCCCGAATTCAGGAATGTATCGGCCGAGAACACCTGCACGGTGCATTTGTCGCAGTGCTCTGCCAACATCCCCCTTACGAGAGAGAATGGCCTCGAAAGTATCTCTGTTTGAATCGCGGTACCGAAACCTGCGGTCGATCAAATTCCAACTTCGTTGAATCAGTGAGAATAAAGGAGGAGCAAGTCGTAGGTGCCTTACCTGTGCATGCTGGAAGATACGCATCAGACGATCAGGGTCATCCTTAAACACGGTGTTTGAGGCATAATAAATGCGGTTATTTTTTGCGATAAAGCCATCAAAATGTTCAACCTTGAATTTTCTCCGGGCGAGGAAACCAATAACTGGGACCTTATTGTCTTGTTCCCTTTCCTCGAGATAGAAGTGATCGCCCAGTTCCGCAGCCTTCTGAAATAGATTGCTGGTATGGGTATAGTAGTCACGCATGAAAGCCTCTATTTTGCGTAGCAGATCACGTTGTGGGTAGCCAAGATTCTTGGCCACATCACCCTGAAGCCGAAGGGTTAGGATATCAGTAGAGCGTTTCTGGATGTAATGCATTTCCGTGCGAACCCTAAGCAGGAAATCATAGGCCTTGCGCATTTCACGGTAAGCGCTGGTTGTTAGCAGCTTTAAATTGATCAGGTCTTGTAATTTTGTGGTGCCGCGGCGTACATAGCTTAGCCATATAAGATTGTGGTAGTCACGTAATCCCCCGCAGCCTTCCTTGATATGCGGCTCCTGCAGAAGTGGCGTTCCTCTGTGCTTCAAATGGCGCAGTCGTATATCTTCAAGTCGCGTCTTGAGATAATTACGCTTGTATCCATTGATACAATGTTTCTGGAAGTCCTTAATGAGTTGATTGAAGAGTTGTTCATCACCAAATAGGAGACGAGACTCAATGATAGAGGATTTTGTTCTGTCATCTGAATTCGCCTCCTTAATGGTTTCCTTGATTGAGCGAACAGAATGTCCGACTTTAAAACCGCAGTCATAGAGCATGTAGAGGACGTCCTCAATCATTTGCGAGGCAGCGGGTGGCAAACCTGCGGCGCCTCGAGGATGAAGGAAAAGCAAATCAATGTCACTGCAAGGGTTGAGGCGCCCTCTGCCGAATCCTCCGATTGCAACAAGTGTTACCTCTGGGGATTGCCCTGCAGCTGAATCGATGGCGTCCTGATAAAGGTGATGGAGCAGTATGTCCATCAAATCAGAGCGCCTCTTGGATACCCGCATGCCACTGCCGCCACTACGGTGGTATAGTTTGATGCGATGTTCTTCGGTTTTAAGAAATCGGCGGTAAAGCTCTAGTTTCCCCTTGCGGTTGAGGGGCTTTATTTTCTCACGAGCAAGCCGTTCTTTGGCATGCGCGTTAAGGCTCTGTAGCTGGGTGGTGGCCATTGGAACGTGCCAGCTATGAAAGGGTTAAATAACCATTGTAAACCGATCTTCTGCCGGACTGGCACCTAGTTCCACAGTAATGGATTTTCGGTTTGCCGCCAAATGACAAAGGGCATGAAAAGTTTCTTCCGGATCAGTATTGATCATATCTGCTATTTCTTCAGCTGTGAACGGTTGCCCATTGCTTGAGTGGAGTTGAGATTCCACCATGCTCAAAATTTCTAGGAATTGACCGGCTGCCGCTTTACCAGCTTCCACGCCGGGTTGATGGTAGGCATTGATGTTAATAAGACCCGCATAGAAGGAGACAGCCCTCTCATACAGGGCAACAAGGCATCCCAGATAATATGCGTTTAGGCAGGGGATGGATATGGTGATTGATTTTCGGCCAGATTCGAAAAGCGCCTTTCGGGTTCCACGCAAAAATCCCTCCAGATAATCCCCGGTGGTTATTCCAGGATCGACTTCCATACCTTGTCTTGCAGATGTTTGTCGTATTTCGATAAATGTGGCAAAGAAGTTTTCCGGCCCGTCACGGAGTTGTTGAACATAGGCATGCTGGTCGGTTGACCCCTTGTTGCCAAAAACATTGATGCCTTGGTTCACAAGCTTGGAATCCCGATCGAGTTCTTTGCCGATGGATTCCATTACCAGTTGCTGTAGATAGCTTGAAAGTAACCTAAGTCGGTCTTTGTAGGGAAGAATGACCATTGACTTGTCCCCTTTGCCATTTCCTGCATGATGCCATGCAAGCGCCAAGAGCATAGAGGCATTTTCCTGAACCTCTGAATTTCGGGTTTTTGCGTCGGTTTGCGCCGCGCCGTTTAAGAAATCTTCAATGTCAATGCCAGCCAATGCCATTGGCATCAGGCCTACCACACTGGTGATAGAAGTCCGTCCGCCAACCCAGTCGTTCATTTCAAATCGGCCTATCCAATTATGTTCATTCGCAAATTGATCAAGTTTGCTTCCGGGCGCCGTGATGGCAACCGCATGTCTACCGAAGTCAAGACCAGCTGCCTCATAGGCTGCCTTTGCCTCGAGCATGCCATTGCGGGTTTCCTTGGTGCCTCCGGACTTGGAAATGACCAGACTAAGGGTACGATTCAGTCCGTTTCCAATACGCTTAATTTCACGATCGATCCCGTCAGGATCTGTATTGTCCAGAAAATGGACTGACATTGGAATGTCTGCTCCGGTCAAGGCATCAATGGCGAGCTGCGGGCCAAGCGCACTACCGCCGATGCCAATAACTAGAAGGTTAAGAAATGTCTCATCTCTTGGGGTGAGGATTTCGCCCTTATGAATTCCAGAAGCGAATGCCTTGATTTCGGCGACATTCCTCATGATCACCGGTTCCAGGGCTTTAGGTGCAAGGGAAGGGTTGCGCAGCCAGTAGTGTCCTACCATCCGGTTTTCATCCGTGTTGACGATCTCTCCGGATTCAATATTGCGCATTTCCTCGATCGCTCTTTTAATCGCTGCTGCATTTGCCTCAGGGTAATCCTCCGGGATGCCCATTCGGCTGTAATCCAGCCAGAGGTCAGGATCAGAATAGCGTAGCAGATTACTTGAGAATTCCGGCCATGTAGGATGTTTGGACATGAGTGTTCAGTTTGGCTCGCCCAGAGTAGGGTGCAAATGGAAACCGGTGCGCTGTTATTTAAAGCATTTCATCCAACGTGGAATCGCCTTGCAGGTGGGATGTGTCGCCCAGTGTGCGCAGTTGCCAGTCATCTGGATGCCTCCATTCCAGGATATTCAGGGCGGTATTCTGGACATTGAAGCGGCGTTTGGCTTCAATATCAATGCCTAGGCAGGACTTGACGGCCATGGTGATCATGCCCCCATGAGTTACGCATAGGATCTTTGCACCAATATTCCTGCTGGCGAGGTCATTGAGGGCACAGACAGTCCTTTCCTGTATGTCCCGCCAGCTCTCTCCGCCTTCAGGGCGATAATCTGCATCGCCGGAAATATGACTGGCATAATCATCAGGGAATTTCTCTTCAATTTCAGCATATGTCAGGCCTTCAAGAAGTCCAAGTGCCCGCTCCCGAAGTCGTGGTTCCCTTGTGATCAATGGTTCCTGTCCGGTTTCCTTGCATATATTGGTGGCACTTTGCATCGCGCGTCCAAGGTCGGAAGTATAGATGGCATCAAATTGCATGCCTTCACGTGCCAGCCGCATACCAAGAAGTCTTGCCTGATTTTCTCCTTTGTGGGTAAGGGGGCTGTCTAGGTGCCCCTGATGGATGCCTTTGAGGTTCCATTCTGTTTCTCCGTGCCTAATAAGAAAGAGGGTCGTCATTTGAGCCTGATGATCATCGACCGTTTCGTGCTTCTGGTCAAAGTGTTGTTGCGTATGGAACATGAACCCTTAGCATTTACTACCTCCTGAAATATTCAGGGCACAAAGCATGACTCTTGAAAGCCTAGGATGGTCTGATTGCTTCAACCAGAATTTTTCCACCGATTATGCTGGGAAGGGATTTCTGCCAGCTCGAGTCTGGCGTACCAGTAAGCAGATTTACCACATATTCTGTGAGGGTGGTTCGTTTGTAGCACGGGTGTCGGGAAATTTCAGGCACAGAGCTCGTGTTTCTTCCGATTATCCTGCCGTCGGCGATTGGGTTGCTGTTAAGATGAAGCCGGATGGAATTGAGGCTGAGATTCGAGAACTACTTCCAAGGAAAACGGTATTTTCTAGGCAGGCCGTCAGTGCTTCGGGAACAGAGTCGAAGTCTGCAGAGCAGGTTATTGCTGCCAATGTTGACGTTGCCTTTCTTGTAGCATCCCTTGATGGGAGACGCGGTTTCAGCCTGCGTCGTCTTGAGCGATATCTGACTCTTACGCGTAACAGTGGAGCGGTTCCTGTCGTTGTTCTTAATAAAGCAGACTTGTCTGAGGACCCCGAAAGTGCGGCTATTAAAGCGCGTGAAATAGCGCCTGGAGTTCCGGTGCATACGGTTAGCGCCATCGGAAAAAATGGAGTTGAGCCTTTGAGGCAGTATGTGACCAAGTCAGTAACAATGGTTTTGCTTGGGGCATCAGGATCCGGAAAATCGACAATTATAAACAGTATGGCAGGGGTCGAACTTATGCGGACCAGCGCTGTGAGGAGGACAGATGCCCGTGGAAGGCATACCACAACATGGAGTGAATTAACGGTGCTGGATGGCGGAGGAATTCTGATCGATACACCGGGGTTGCGCGATGTGCAGCTTTGGTCCGGAGACTCGGCTATTGAGGAGACTTTTTCGGAATTACAGGAAATAGCCAAGCATTGTCGTTTTCGGGATTGCCAACATTCAGGAGAACCGGGATGTGCGGTTGCTAAAGCCATTGACTCAGGTGAGATTGAATCGAGTCGTCTGGTAAGTTTCAAAAAGCAGAAGGAGGAGATAGCTGCGGCTATGAGGCGCCGTAATCATGGCGAGAAAATCAAGCATGTGAAACCTCTTAGGCCACGCCGGAAGAAGAAGTAATTTGCCGACTTGCACTCTCATTGCTCCCGCCGGCCAGAAAATAATTTTCTAGCATTGCTGGCAGAGTGCCCAGCTTTACGCTATTACTTGCGGCAATGAATACAGAGATCCGCAACGCATTAGGGGAAAAGATTGATTACAGCTTTCATGACGGGGGCAGTGATTGCATTGTTGTCATAGGGCATGGTGTTACCGGCAACAAGGACAGGCCGTTAGTCACTGCATTGGCGGAAGGTTTAACGGCGGCCGGAATTTCAGCGTTGCGGTTTTCCTTTTCCGGTAATGGGAGCTCTGAGGGTGACTTTCGTGATGCGACAATTACCAAGGAGGTTGCTGATCTGGGAGCGGTGCTTGATGTTCTCGAAGAGGTGGCCGGCGATATCATTTATGCAGGGCACAGTATGGGAGGGGCAGTGGGGGTGTTGCGGGCAGCGTCAGATTCTCGCATCAAGGCATTGGTTTCATTGGCTGGTATGGTGAATACAAAGAAGTTTGCCGAGACGGAGTTTGGTGATGTCGTCCCTGGAGAAGGTAATATGTGGGATGACGAGGATTGTCCGCTTTCTCAGGCTTATATGGATGATTTGAGGGAAATCGGCACACTTGTTGAAAAAGGCAGTCAGATAGTTGTGCCATGGATGCTTGTTCATGGCACGGAGGACGACGTGGTGTTAATTGATGACACACACGATATTTTTGAGAAAGCTACATGCGATAAGCATAAGCTGATTATTGAGGGATCTGATCATGTTTTCAGTCAACCCGAGCACATGGGAGAAATGGTTGAGGGAGTGACCAGCTGGATTAAGCACGGGCAAGGCAGGGAGTAAAGCGCGATGCGCATCACGGGGAGCTGTTTGCTGAGAGAGCTGTTTACAGGCGGTTTTTTGGCATACGAATGCGGAATATTCGTGACCCGCACAGTGAGGAGCGTATGATTTGTATTAGGCGCCATTTTTTACGAAAAATAGTGATATTTTCCGTTGGGCTCTTGTTTTTATGAATCCTCGCATATCAGTTGCTCTTCTTGCAGTCCTTTTTTATGGGGGGTTGCTCTGGACTGCTGTGCTCTCATCCCGGCCAGGTATTGAGGGTGATATAAAGGAGCGGGCCGAGGCTGTTCTTGAGGAAATCGAGGAATTGCCAGAGATTCCCGGCCTTA
>CALCSP010000231.1 GCA_937893785.1 uncultured Verrucomicrobiales bacterium | reverse complement strand
TGATTCACGTTTTTTTGTTCCCTAAAACAGAAATCCAAGTCGTTGGCCACCAGTGCCCCTCTTCTGATTCTTTAAATATTAAGATACGGTCGGTATTTATTTGATAATGAGTCTCACTTTCGGTTGACTCTTACCTCTTTATGCTGATAATGGGTCTCATTTACAACAAGAACACCACTATTTTTCGATATAATCACAATGAAATATACCAGCCTCATTAAATCTGGCCTCAGCCTCTCTGCCATTGCGCTGAGTTTCCTGACTGTAAAGGCCCATTCACAGGAAGAAGGCTCGCAAGCCGCTCCCGCAAGTTCACAGTCCCTTGATGCCATGGTCGTGATTGGCAGCAGCGAAAAGGTGTTCGATTTGCCAGGAACAGGTTACTATCTGGATGCAACTGACTTGAAGCAGCATAGCTATCTGAATGTCAATCGCATGCTCGCCAAGGTCCCGGGGGTTTACCTCAGGGAAGAGGACGGCTTCGGCAACTTTCCGAACATCTCAATACGTGGAGGAGACGGCACACGTACTGAAAAAGTGACAGTCATGGAAGATGGCATCCTTACCGCTCCCGCAGCATACTCCGCGCCTTCTGCCTACTACTCACCAAATGCTTCCCGCATGTCCGGTATTGAAATCCTTAAAGGATCCAGCCAGATACGCTTTGGCCCTCACACAACGGGTGGTGTTGCCAACTACCTTTCGACTCCATTTACCGATGATCGCCAGGTATTCCTCCGTTCCACTTACGGAAGCAATGGCAATATGCTCTCACACCTCTACTTCGGTGATGTCTTCGAAAGTGACGCAGGCCGGATGGGTATCCTCGCTGAGTTGTTCCACAAGGGATCGGACGGCTTTCGCCGCATCGATTCAGGCAACGGATACAAAGGTTCCTCAGATACCGGGTTTAAGCTGACCGAACCGATGATCAAGCTCTTCTGGGAACCCAACTCGGACATCTACAAGCGCTTTGAATTCAAATACGGATACAGCCGACTGGATGCTGATGAAACCTACGCCGGCTTAACGGAACACGACCTCCGCCACAATCCCTATCGCCGCTATGCTGGCACATACTTGGACAATATCTTCACTGAGCATCACCGCACATACTTGAAGTATTTTGTGGAGCCATCTGATAACCTCAACCTGCAATTTGCCGGTTACTACAACACCTTCGCCCGCGACTGGTATAAAATTCGCAAGGCAGGTGGGCAGAGTATTCACAAGGTTCTTGCCAACCCGAAAGCCTATGCAAGCGCATTTGATAACCTCCGCTTGCGCGGCACGGGTGACCTCGGAATCCGCTCCAATAGCCGTAGCTATGACTCATATGGCGCTCAGGCTAATGC
>CALCSP010000230.1 GCA_937893785.1 uncultured Verrucomicrobiales bacterium | reverse complement strand
GCTGGGCTATCCAGCCGCGATGGTGCAGTGCGTAATGGGGGCAGTCTCCAGTGACGGCATTCACTGGAAGAAGTCAGAGCACCCCTTACTGATTTGCCGCAAAGACACCGCTGATCCTGAGCCGAAACCTGGCAGGATAGGAGATTTTCATCGCCCTTCACTGCATCGTGAAGAGGGGATATGGCGGCTTTGGTTTGATTACTGGCTTCCGGGAAAGGGTGTATGCATGGGATACGCTGAGAATAAGGGAAATTTCATGACTGGTGCTGGCTTCAAGATCACACATGACCTACACAACCCGATAATCGAGAACTGGCCAAATCCAGAGGTCATTCGAATTGGCCGCATGTATCACTGCTTCTCAGATCCTCCCGGGTATCCTGTTAAGAAGGGCGAATCACACTGGAAGAGCCGACAACTGCGGGAGGCTGTTTCTGTCGACGGAGTATTGTGGAAAAAGTTGGACTTCATTCGTCCGGATAGTGATGCCGATGCTTGTCACGTTCCCCAGGCGCTTGTTACCAGAGTTGATGGCAGGCAATGGCTATACCTGTTTTATGCCACCCAGATCGGTTATCGGAAACAAGACGGGCAATACCACTACCAGTATGACCGTATACGTGCGATGCGACGAAGTATCATTAACTCTGAAGAGGGAGTGAGAGATGATGCGCTAAAGCATGACCCTTAAATCAGTCCTGAGAGGTGTGAGTAACCACAAGCTACCTACCCCTGTGCCCTTGAGCGCAGTGGGCTGGTGGAAAGTTGGTGATGTTTTGTAATGGGCTTGTGGGGGCGGTCAGTCGTAAGATGTATGAATGAGGATGGTTGTTTTTATGATGAGTTCATCATAAAATTCTTGGGCCTTATTGAGTAGATAGCATGACCGAACCAATTCTTTCAGAGTTTAATAAATATCTTAGGCTTTTCGACAGTTTACACTTGTGGGCTTTATTTATCTCAATCGGTTGCATTGTTCTAATTCCTTTCTTGGGAAGAATGCTCCCGAAAAACAAAAAGCATGTCGGGGTCTGGATTTTAGTAAGCATTACAATAGTCCAGGAAATTGTTGATTATTGTAATCGAACAAGTTTTAGAGAGCTTAACCTGGCTAGAGATCTTCCTTTAAACATTTGTAGTTATAGTTTGATCATTGCGTTGGCTTCACTGATTACTCGCAATAGATTCTGCTTCGAATTTTCGTATTTCATTGGTGTAACCGCCGGACTTCAATCGCTATTAACGCCGGGGTTGTCGTACATTTATAATCAGACCGAATACATTCTATTTTTTGTCCATCACTCATTAATGGTCATTTTGCCATTATGGAATGTTTTTGTAGATAGGATGACAACATCCAAATATGCGATTTTCAGAACCATGATTTTTTTAAACCTAATGGTTTTACCAGTTGGGATAATCAACTGGCTCACGGAATCTAATTATATGTATATTTGTGAAAAGCCAGTTAATGATAGTCCATTTATCTTAGGGGATTGGCCGTGGTATATGGTCAGCCTTCAAGTAATAGGTATTATCATGATGTTAATAGCCGCCATTCCAATGGTGTGGGCAAACAAGGGTAAACACTCTCAAGTGTGAAAGAATTTGATGATTGCTTCATTTTCCGTCTCGAAGGTTTAGGTGATTAGCCTTCTAATAATTCATCAAAACATTCAATAAATCCTCAGAAGCCGAAATAAGGCGATATGATTGCACAGTGCGCTTTTTCCCGGTAAACCCTTACCTATTTACCCATGATTCATGGTTAGCTAAAAAGGTGAAGGCTGCGACCCATTAGCAGGGGGGTGAGATATTTTTAGGATTTACCCAATTGCCGTTCAAACTGTAGAATGAAGTCATGAAACCTACTGGGTGGTTGGAATATGCTAAGGCAATGGTACCTGCCTTATTTTATCTGATATGTTATCTTTTATATATCTTTTCCTATAACTGTTTTTACGCACCTAATTTTGAATATTGGAATATTGCCATGTTGGTTATCCCCACCTTTATCGGTATTGTTTTTGTGTTTCCTTTTATTGGCCTGTGTCATCTCATCTATGTCCTGTTTCTGTTCTTTGGTGGAAATAAGAAGAGAGTAAAACCGCATTTGGTTTCTGTGCTTTGCAGCCTAGTTTTGACTATTCTCTCCCACGGAACAATCCGGCTTGGTTACTTTCCATCGCTTTAGCCTACGCTGCTAGCCCCTGTGCACTGTGTTCCTATATGGCATGGCATGTGCATTAAATTAGCCCATGCCCTCATTGCCGGCTTATCCTTGAGGGGGAGAGATTTGCGATGTGATGGAATCAGAGATTGTGGGTTTCCAAAAAGGGAACGAGTTCCTCGACGCCAAAGTCGGCCAGTTTGAGGTCGCCGATGGTCATAGAAGGAGCGGAAGTTGTTCCGAATATTTCCTGCATGCGTTCAAAGGCTTCTTGGTCAGCGGTGACGTCAATACGTTCGTATTCGTAGCCGTTTTTTTTGAGGTAAGCTTCAACGTCGATGCACCATGGGCATCCGGGTTTGATGTAGATGGTCATGTTAGTGGGTGGTAGTTACTCATTTTCGCCAATTGGTTTCACTAGCCAGATAACCTCATCGGATTGCTAGTGGCTTAACTCACTCAATTTGAGAGGAAACGCTTTCACGGTTTTCCCACCAATGTCAACACACTTGAAGGTCACTAAGGGATCATCTTGAGTGAGATCAAAGCTGAGTTGCCCCCAGAAGTTCCCTTTGTTGTAGGACCAAACGGCGTTGTCGTAAGTCCTGTGAGTATGAGCGTTGGTGACCTTGGCAGATACGAATTCGTAGAGTGGGTATCCGGGGCGTTGGATTTTCCAAATATCACTGCGGTGACGGTCGCCTGAAATGAGAAGGACGCCGTTGATGTTTTCCTTGGTGATGAGGTCGAATATTTCATCCCGTTCTTCGCGGGCCCAAGTTCCCGCCCAAGAGTCTTTGCCATCCTTGTCTGCTCCATCAGCAAACATAGTTCCAGAGGCGATGACTTTAAATTTTCCTTTGGCTGTAGTGAGTTGCTTGAGCAGCCATTCTTTTTGATCCGGTCCCAGCATTGTTTTAGCCTCTTTGTCCCGGTAGAAACGCCCATCCGTCATAAAGAAGTCCACGTCGCCCAGAGAGAAGGAATGCCAAGTTCCCGGCATCTTTTCGCCCCCCCCATAGTGTGGATTATTCCAATTTTCGGTAAAGACTTTCCAGTTCGGTCGCTTCCAAGAAAATTTCATTCCGAGTCCACCAGCGGAATCATTCATTGCCATATCATGATCATCCCATATTCCATAGATAGCCGTTGAAGCACAGAGTTCAGAGTAGGCTGGACTAAGGTAGCGGCGGTAATAAAAGAGTCGCTGAGCACCGCGATGGTCGACAACATCAATATACACATTGTCTCCCAATCCAAGGTAGGCTAGCGGCTTTTGTTGGGCCATGGTGCTCCAAGCATGTTCATTTTTAGGCTGGTAGCGTGATCCAGATCCAAAGTTCACATTGAAGCGAACTTTTTGCCCTCTTGCAGGAGCAGTGCGGAATTGGAAACTTGGCTTTTCGATCTTTTGCCCGTTTACAGTGATAGTGTAGCGGTATTCAGTGAAGGGCTTGAGTTCTTCTAGGCGAACCGTGCTAGTGAAATCGTTTTTTTCCGAAGTCGATGTAGAGTAGCTTTTGCCTCCAGCGACCTCGACTTGAACCTTGGTCGGGCCAGCCGTGCGGAGCCAGATTTTTGCGCCATCTTCTCGGATGTCGCCTACGAGTGGGCCATTGAAAAGGGTGAGGTCGTGTTTCTTGACAAGTTTGACGAATTCGGGTTCGGCGAGGAGTTCTTTTAATCCGCCTTCTTTTCCGTGCCGCCCGGTCTTTCCGTTTCGCTGCTGTCCATAAAGTGCATCGATCAGATAGGGATCCAAGGCTTTCATGGTCGGATCGGTTTCTTTTTCCGTGATTGGTTCTTTTGCCCCAATAATGACTGAGAGACTAAAGAAGAGAGCAATGAGCATTGGTTTAGCGAGGAGAATCATGACAATTTAGATGTAGCTTGTTGCTCTGTGATTATGATCAAAAAGAGTGCATGAGTAAAATAATTCAATGCTGAGGTGGCTTTTTTATACCAAATTAATAAACCGGAAACGTGTATCATTTGGAACTAGTTAGTAACTGCGACTGACGATGCCGGAATAGCACTTTAGTAAAGGATTGTTCCCAAAAAAGTGGATTGCATCTTGGGGAACCAACGATCAGTCGCCCTTGTGCGGCGTGGGGTGGTGGTGTTAGGGTTACAGGATGAGAAGGTTCCTATGGGTTATTTGTATTGCCGTATTAACTCTGTCAGTAATTCCGTCGTTTTCTGAATTGGTGACTAATCCTAGAACGGGATTGAGGACTGGCACGATTACGGTTTTCGCTGATACATATACAATTGAGCCTGGGGCGAATCTCGCTGGAGCCAATCTTTATAATGTTGATCTCAGTTTTGTGGATCTTCGTGGAGCCAATCTTACTGGAGCATCGCTCGTTCAGACTAACTTCGGTAATGCCAATCTTTCCGGTGCAGACCTCGCTCAAGCGAACCTTTTCAATGCGAACTTTGATAATGCAAATTTAAATGGCATCAGGTCTGGTGGAACCCTTGATATTTTTAGCGCTGAACTTCCCAGTGGTTGGAGTGGTATGTTGGGGGGGTATCTCATCGGG
>CALCSP010000229.1 GCA_937893785.1 uncultured Verrucomicrobiales bacterium | reverse complement strand
TGTCTTCCCGGATAGGGATACAGGAACAGCGCGAAGATGAGCACGCATGTGCTTGTTTTCGCAGGTAATGTTTATTGATATAATAAATGTTACTATTAAAAGAATCTATTTAATAGATCTTATGGATCGGGTTATCCTGATATTGTCCTATCAGGATTTAAGGAAAAACTTTGCCCAATTGATATCATGGAGATTTTCGGTTTGATTATTATTCTCATCATCGTTTTTGTTCTGATTGCTCCGGCTATTGCGTTGAATCAGTCAAAAGAGGCAGTGAAAAAGGCCGAGGAGGCGAAGCGCGATTCTGAGGAAGCTCTTCATAAGGCCGAGGAAGCATTGCGCAGGATGTCCAAGATACAGGAAGGCGATCTGGTGGCAGGGAAGTTGGAGCCCGGCATTCCCATTGGTTCCTTAATGACTGCGGAGTCTGTGCCTGTAGCAGAAGTTATATCTGTCCGAGAGATGATTGCTTTGCCGGAGTCCATGGCCTTTACGCTATGGACCAGGGATACTGATCAATTGGTAATGCAGTCGCAGAGGAATCCGTTCTCGGCAAGGAATGATGCGGCAGGAAAAGCTCTCGGCGATCCGAACTCAAAGGGTCCGGAGATCATCTCGGTTGAAGATGATTCTCAGGAGAAAAAAAGCACTTCCACTAATAAATTGAAGTCAGAGGAAATTCCACCGGAAAGCAAGCAGTCAGGTCCCGATCAACCTCCCGCCGAGTCCATAGAGATGAAGTTGGGAACCTACTGGTTTGTGCGCATTGGTGTCATGCTACTCTTGACGGGTGCGGGAATTCTGGCTTTCTACAAGCGACAGTTTTTCATTGATCTGCCGCCTGCGGCCAAGGTCAGCTGCCTTTATCTGTTTAGCGGTTTGCTGGGTGGAATTGGTTTCTGGTTGCAACATACCAGAGAGACTTTGCGCAATTATGGGCAGGTGCTGGTCGCTGGTGGTTTTTCCGGAGTTTATTTCACCACTTATGCCGCGCATATCTTTGATCCGGTCAAGGTAATCTCAGACCCAACAGTCACCCTGCTTCTGTTGCTTTCCTGGGGAGGTTTCATGGCGTGGGTAGCCAACCGATTAAGGTCTGAAACGGTGGCTCTTTTTGCTGTTGGTGCTGCTTATTACGCAACCTATGTGCCATTGATTCATGTCGATAGCGGCGGGATTTCGCATTGGGTCATGCTGGCATCAAATGTCATCTTGGCGATCACTGCCGTTGCCTTCATGCTGCGCAATCGCTGGTTCAAGATGCCGCTTTTGAGCATGTCGGCAGCCTACGCGGGATTTGTCCTATGGCGTGTGCGGGTAGAGGAACCGGCACCGCTATTACTTGTATTGCTTTTTGCGGCTTCTCTGTGGGTTATTTACAGCGCTGCGGTATTTCTGTCACGGCATGATGCATTTAATGACCGAAGACGTGCGGCTTTTCTTAGCGCCAACAATGCGGCGTTCTTTGGTTTCTTGACCTGGGACCTGTTGCGTGAAGCTCCTCAGTATTTCTGGATTTTGCCCCTGACTTTCGGAATTGTGCTCCTTGGTGCCGCTTTGTCATGTAAGCGACTGATTGCTGGTCAGGTGCTCTCGGGCAAGGCTTTCCTGACACAGGGCCTTGTCCTGATGACTTTGGGACTAATGACTACCCAGCTTTCCGAGTCGATTAAGGGACCCATCCTTGCTGCGGAAACCGTGGTGCTTTTTTTCATGGCTATTCGGCAGGAGAATAAAATTCTGAAGTGGGCATCCATCTTGGTCGCAGTCATTGCTTGCGGGTTTGGTGTTTACGACATTGGCAAAGAAAGCGCAGATTTCCTTGGAGGTTGCCTTGTCATCACCTCTTTCCTGTTGTTTGCCGGGTGGTTATCTCACCATCGTCTAGAGAAGGGAAGTTCTGCTACCCTTCGCCCTGTGGTTAGTTACTTCTCGGGGTTGGCGGTCCTGCTTGGCCTCATTGCTTATATGCATGCAATATCTGCAGATCAAATAAGTTCGATGGCAATGGTGATCCTTGCTGGTGCTGCCCTGCTGTTTACTGCGTCCTTTTACCTTTTACGGGTCAGGGAGTTTGTCCTCTTTGGTCAGGTTCCTGTCATGGTTGCGCTGGTATTTTCATTATTATATCTGGCACCCACAGCCTCAATCAGCACTCCACTGTTACTACTGATGGCGGTTGCCCTTGTGCTTGTGCACTGGTGGCGCTGGCAGCGGCACCTTATCACTGAGGGGTGGGGGAGCGAGGTTGCTGGGCGCACCATACCGCTGTGCATTGAGGGGGTCTTATCGGCGGGGGTCATTTTGCAAATACTTAAGTGGCTTGTAGATGGCTATGACTTGCAGCAGCAGTGGGTGTGGATTGGGCCTTTATTGGCGTTAGCGATCATTGTCTATGGAGCCCTGACTAGGGCCCCGTTTCTTGCCGCGTTCGGTCAGGTTTTCTTGTGGATGGGATTGTTCTTCTCTCTAGAGAGTTATCATTCATTCACTAGTTGGCGTGCAGAGGATCCGTGGCCTTTACTGGTGCCGATAGTAGGATTCATTCTTAGTAGTCTTGCAATTAAGAGAATGGTGGTGACGGCTGATCTGGTTCCAAAGTTGGAGAAGTTCGCCTTATTTTCCAAGACAGCTTACCGATGGGTGGCTGTCGGGCTTGGCGTTCTCTGGATTCAACATTCAATCCCTGAAGCCTATCAGGTGATAGTGAGCTTTGCTGTGGCCTTCTTGTTTCTATTGAGCTGTTTGCAACGCCGATCAGGCAAGGGTAAGAAGACCCAGATCTTGTATTTTGCTTGTGCTTATGCAGTGACTGCTGGTTGTTTTCTGATTGTACAGTTTGCCAATGGGGCTTACTATTGGCAGAGCCTCGTTGTGATCGCGGTTGTTATTATTCTGCAGCTGTGGATGCGCAAGCGGGAGACACAATCGGTCCTTTCAAATGCCGTTCATAATGTGCTCATTGCTTCCGGTTCTTCTGCCCTGTTTGTTTGGCTGACGATCTGGATAGGGCATATGACCATTCAGAATACGGGTGCGCTATTAACTCTTTTATGGGCTGGCGTTGGATTGCTTTTCTTTGTCCTTGGAATGTGTTTCAGGGAGCGCGGGTATGGATGGTCCGGGCTTATTATGTTGTCTTGTGCGTTGTTATACATGATTGTGCTGATTGGGCAAGGAGATGCTCAGTGGCAGACCCTAATGGCGATTTGCA
>CALCSP010000228.1 GCA_937893785.1 uncultured Verrucomicrobiales bacterium | reverse complement strand
TCGCCGTAAATGTGGGCAGTGGCCATTTGAAGCCAGACAGGGGGAGGATTTTTAATGTCCCGCAGTGCCTTTCCCAATGCCTGCACGGAGTCGACCCGGGAGCGCAGGATTTCCTCGCAATTGCCGGGAGTCTTGATGCAGTCTACGGTGCGGCCGGCAAGGTTGACCAATGCAGCGGCACCTTCCAGGTGAGCTGCCCAGTCCCCGACACTGCGTCCATTCCACTTCGCGTGTAACCACGGTCCGGCCTGATGAGGAGCATTGCGTGAGATGAGGACCACCTCGTGACCTTTTTCTGTAAGGTGGCGGGCAAGGTTCAGTCCGAGAAATCCCGTGCCACCAGCAATGACCACACGATTCTTGGTGCTGGATTTATTTTCCATGGAGTTCCTTTTTCTTGAATTTGGCGGTAATGCAACATATTGGGAAGTTCAATGCATTTGATTACCGGTAGCAAGTTTCTGATAGCGGTACAGGTATATACTCACTACCCCAGAATTGCATTATTGCCGCGAATGTTTTGGCAAGTCTTGCTGCTAATTCTTTTGCTCCCTCTGCAGTCGACTGGCAACGAAACAAGAAACGCTGATCGGCATGACTATCATTTTGAAAAGACGATTTCTCGGTCTGTTCTCGAGAACTACTTAGCACGCAGTGCGACTTTTGGATCATTGCTGCACCTGACTCTGGAAGATGACCTTCGCATGATTAGGGAGACGGGTGTTAAATTTGCTGGACGAACCATATGGATGTGGGGCAATGAGGCACGTATTGATTCCTTGGTGGAGAAGGGTGAACCCTTTGCAAGACGTATTCATAAGCTAGATCCTGACCTTATTTTGCAAGGTGCAATTTTTGAGATTGTGACCAAGGATGTGGAGAAGATTACTATTCCGGATTCGGTCCTCAAGGAGTTCGGGGTTGAGCAAAAAACGCGAAAATTCCGCTATAAGTCAATGCTCTATGGTTTCGGTCATCGCCACAATCATTGGGGTAAGTCTCAATCCGTGCCGGACATGAGTAGGCTAGAGACGAGAATGTGGTTTTATTATGTCGCTAAACGGTGGATTGACATGGGGATCGAGGCGATTCATATCGGTCAGGTGGCGCTTATGGATGACTGGGACAGGGGACACCGGCACTGGAGAGACTTGCTGGATAGAATACGCAAATACGGGAATAAGCATGCAAGGCGAAATATAGTTCTGATCGATGCGCATGTGCCCAGTGGTGGTATTGTGTACGCGGGTAAGCTTCTCTTTGACCTGCATTCCTTTCCCTCTCGGCCAAAATCAGTGAGTGGCAAACCTTACCAAGCTGTTCTGGAAAAGGGATTTAGTGATGCGATTTACGGGCGCAGCAGGGGGGGGATTACTCCCAGCGGATGGAAGTGTGAATCACTGCCTTATATTGTTGAGATCGATAACTTCGGGTCATCCGATCATCCCGGTGAATACCGAGAGGGTGACAAAATTCATGTTTGGGGATGGGATGAGATAAACTGGTTCATTAAGCAACCCGAAGCCTACCGCAATGAGTGGCTTGAATATGCCTACAACTGGGTGAGGCGAACGGATCCCAATGGCTATTTTCAGTTACCTCTTCGTCGGTTTGAACATTATACGGCAAGCATGACCCCGCCCAAGGGCATGCGGCAAGAAGAGACAATTCGAAGGATTTGGGATAGTGCCGAGAGGAAATAGTTACAGGATATTTCTTCCTTCTGCGGTGATCAGTGTTCTTGGGGGTGATGGGTTACCCTAATTATAGCGTTGTGGCGTGTATCCGGCTTCGGTTCGCTTTTTTTTCAGCATTGCCTTTAGCTTAGCCATTTCTTGGGCATAATGGCGATTCTTTGATAAGTTCGTAAATTCTCCCGGATCTTTTTCCAGATCATAGAGTTCTGTGCCTTTCAGACCATATCCCCAGTGAGTAAATCGCCACTTGTGGGTGCGGATTGATTCGCCGCCACTGCGGCTGATGGTAAATGCCATTTCTTTGTTCCATTCTTGCGATTTTGGGTTCTTTAGCAGGGGAAGAAGGCTTTGCCCATGCAGATTGTCGGGGGGAGTTAACCCAGCAAGCTGGGCGATTGTGGGATAGAGGTCGATCAATTCGGTGATTTGATTCGTTGCCTTGCCATGGGTTTCAGTCAACCATGGGACACTGAGGATGAATGGCACCCTTGTAGATTGTTCAAAAAGATGCTGTTTCTGGAACTTGTTGTGTTCTCCTAGAAGGTATCCGTGATCACTGGAAAAGATAACGATGGTATTTTTTCGCAAGTCGAGTTCGTCAAGAGTATCAAGTATCCGACCTGCCTGAGCATCCATGTAGGAGATGCTACTGTAGTAGGCTTCCAGTAATCCCTTATGTAATTGAGGGGTGACGCCATATCTGGAATTTGCCTTATAGTTGCGAATGATTCCTGGTACATCGTCCAGATCGCCATCGGGAACTTTGGGGGTAATCATTGCATTACGGTCATAGAGGTCGAAATATTTTTCCGGGGCAACCAGTGGAACGTGGGGGCGGACAAATCCGCAGGCGAGAAAGAAAGGCTTGTTTCGGTTTCTTTGAAGGAAGCCGATAGCGGCTTCCGCAGCCATGCCGTCAGCGTGTTCGAGGTCACCAGTGGAAGCGATGACGCCCGTGAAGGTCTGGGAGGACTTGTCTTTTGGTGACCATTCTGTTTTTTCACCGGGTGCATTTTGCTCCGGTGCTTTAATATTGATTGTCTCATTCCATGAAGGGGGGTCATCATGCTCTGCGGTTCCCGCTATAATTTCACGGGGAATACCCATGTGGTATATTTTGCTAACTCGACCGGCATGGTAATCATTATTGCGGAAAAGTTGTGACAGGGTGACCACGTCGGGCATGTTTTTGCGCAGGTTTCCGCTATTACCAAGCATTCCGTTGGTATAGGGGTAGAGACCGGTCATCAATGAGGCGCGAGAGGAACCACATACGGGATACTGACAGTGCATGTTTTCAAAGCGCATACCGCGACGTGCCAATGCATCGAGGTGGGGTGTCTTGCATTGGGGGTGTCCAAATCCGCTCAATGCAGTACTTAGGTCATCGGCCATTAGTAGCACGACGTTGACCGGGCGTTTTGCATCGCCTGCGGCAAAGGAGCAGCAGGTGTAAAGTGTCGTGATGAGAAGTGAGTAAAATCGGAGCATTGAAGTTGTTCGGGGTGATGAATAGTTTACAGGTTGGATTTTTAGCGATGCGGAATTCGACCTATTGAATAGGTATCTTTTTATAAATGTTTTTTTGCGTGGCCTAACCTCTGTGTTGCTCAAGCAAGGTCATCATTAAGATGGACACAAGGATACGGATTTGTTGGGTTGAATCCAACTCTGCAAGAGACTCTATGGCAAATTTCCCCTCAAGGAAGGCGGGTTTTTTCCTGATCCGCATTACGGCGTTATCATTAATATCGGTGATAAGGTAGGTCGGGTTGGCAAAGTAACCTGTAAAACCACCAATTAGTGGGATGCCGGATAAGAAATTGTCCAAAAAGCGAACAAGGACAGACTCCTCGCGGATAGTAAATTCCGCCGGTTGACTGGCATCATCGGGATAGATTTCATAATGAGCTCGCCATAGAGAACGCATGCCTTTTCTTCTGACTCCTCCAAACCCCTTACCTTCATCGGTTATGAAATTGTAGGCGGCTGACCAGTCGATGACCTTGTTTGACTTGATGTCACAGAGTTTTTTTTCCTTGGTGTCATCAGTGAACACCTCAACATGCTCCTTTAGCTTTAAGAGTTTCTGCTTTACGTAAAGGACTGGGTTGTTGTCGGCATCAGTTACATAAATCTGTGGAGATAAGGCAATTATTTTCCGCTTTAGATGGAGAGGGTATTTCATTTTACTTTTTGATATGAGTGCGAAACTAATGACTTTACGATATCTAATCGTAACAGTTTCAGGAACGTGTTCCAGAAAGAATACCTGGTTTTGCCTAGGTGCGGGATGTCAGCCCCGTTTTCATTATTGGCCGATACAGGTAATAGCCTTGCCCGTTCTCAGGAAGAACTTGTTTTCACTCACAGCGTATCCGTAGACCACGTCATCTTCTGCAACTGTAATCTTATTCTTTGCAATGACCTTTGGTTTTGTTTCTGACGGCTCAATGACAACAGTTTCGCCGTTTTTGCAGAAAAAATAGATGCGGTCTTTGGCCGCGAGTGGGGAAGCCCAGCACCCATCAGGCAGTTTGTGCTCCCAGCATTGGGTTCCATCCCTAAGCTTCTGCGCCTGTAAAGTTCCTGCCCGATTAATGAAATACACCATCTTGTTGTGGATTAGAGGTGAGGCAAAGCTTGATGTGACAGATTTGGCTCGCCACTTAAGGTGCGTGTCGGTGATATTACCTTCGCCCCCCAGACGGATGGCAAGGTTTTGCTTCGGATAGGAAGAGGCGGCAATCACGAGGTCTTGCGTGCTGCTTGGCGAGGCTACAGTATTCTTTTGAATGTCATCAAACCACCATATTCTCTTACCGCTTGAGAGTTGGTATGCTTCTATGATGCCATTTGAGCTAATAATGATTTGTTCCTTATCTTGATGCTTAAGGTATAGAGGAGTTGTCCATGAAACCCTTGGCTCTCTTGGGGATTTCCACCGAGTTTTTCCGTTTAAGCGGTCGACGCATAGCAGGTATGATGGTCCATCATGATCAATGAGGAGAACCAGCCCTTCCGGAACTCCTAGAAGAGATGAACCCACTCCATGGCCACCCTTAAATTGTCCGAATTCTTTGGTTAGTTTTCGACTCCAGCGTTGCTTGCCATTGTGGTCAAAGGCCAACAGGTCGCCGCTTTCAAAAAAGACGTATATGCCATTTGGTCCGGCTACAGGGGTAGGTGCCCCCTGAGAGATCATCTTGGTCACTTCCTTGACCGTTTCAGTTGCACTGATGGATTTCTTCCAGAGGAGCCTTCCGGTTGCGAGCTCGAGGCAGTCGATAAACAGGGATTCCTTGTTTATGCCGCCTGTACTTGTCACGTAGACGTTTTTTCCCCAAATGACAGGGCTCGACTGGCCGAACCCACTAAGCTGTTGTTTCCAGAGAATACCCTTTTCGTCACTCCATTCATGAGGGAGCTTGTCCCAGTCGGTTTTGCTATGGCCATTTCCCCTAAATCCCGACCAATTCGCTGATTGGGCAAGGCAAATCCCGCTGAGTGCAATGTAAAACACCGAGCAGTAGGCAATTTTCTTACATTGTTGGGGTATTGTCATGATTTCTTTGATCGATTTTATCACCTAGTTGGTAGATGCAACTTGGTGTTTTAATCTCCCCGTGTCTCCTCTTTTATTTGGCTCCATGCTTCAAAAAGTTTTCTGTTTTGTTGTATGAGAGATACCAATAGGTTGCCATGGGAGTTGTAGCATTGAAATATCGTGGACTCCTCACCCTCGAAATTCTTAACGCAGCCAATAGACTGAAAAACTTCAGCTAGGTCTATTGCGACTATGGAATCCGTGGCAGCAAGGGAGATGACTCCTTGCGGGTGGCATTCCCTCTCTGGCAGAAATGTGCGCGAGCAACTCGCCATGCCGCCGTGCATTTCCAAACAAACGTCTTGGTTGAGGAAGCATGCGAATGAGATGATGTGGTAAAGAGGGTGGCAGGATATGCGGGACTTCGTTTTTTCCTGTTTCTCTTTGCAGCAAGGGCATAGACGACGTTGATTTTTAGTGAACGTTGCCTTTTTCGGCAATTGTTCGTGGCTTTTTATCAACTGTTTCGTTAGAAAGATGAGCGATTGTTCTTCTGACTTTGGAATTTCAATTGTTAGCTGTTCGTGCCGGTCTCTTGCAGTAAAAACAAGATCCAGTCGATCCTCTGACAAGAGGTTTGTCTTCAAACATACATTGGCTATTTGCTTAAAGTCGATGCTTAGGCCGGCTTCGGGCAGGCAAAGGAGGTCATTGCTTATAATTGCCTTCGGCTCTTCTATTTTGAAGCTGCAAGATGTTGCGTGACTCAGGAACCTAATATTGCACTGTTTAAGTTCGGATAGAAAATGAGCACAAAGATCAGAAGTTAAATTTACTTCCCAAAATTCACCGTATAGGGCTGAACTGATTTTCTTTATGTCTGAAGCCACACATTATGAGAGAAGATATGAAGTTCATTGGCTATCGCTATCTTGTCTTAATGTGACGGTGGATTGGAAATAATCTTCTGAGCGGTAACAAGAAGGGGGCACACGGATAAGTGTTGCGCCAATTCCTTCATTGAGACTTGTGCCATGGGGGACGGGCATTTCTTGTGATCTCGGCGTCCAGTTCGATCATTCGGGCGGTAAGCTTCTTGACCAGATCTTGATTTTCCTTTGCTAGGTTGTTTTTCTCTCCCATGTCCTTAATTAAATCAAAAAGCATGACTTCAGGCGCTGGAGCTTTCCAATTCTTTCCGGCATTTCTTGGCTTGTTTTTTCTTTTTACCAGTAGTTTCCACTTGTCCTGCCGCAGTCCTTGGATGTCTCCGCGGGAAGTATAGTAGAGAAATTCCCTGCGTGGTGATTTCACTTTGCCAGTGAGGAGTGCGGAAGCATCAAGGCCGTCAATTTTGTGCTTTCCGGGAAGCGGGGATCCTGTCAGAGATGCAATGGTGGGTAACAGATCAATGGTTCCAAATAGTTCGTGACATTCAGTGCCAGCAGGAATGCGTCCCGGAGCCCACATGACACAAGGCACCCTTTGACCGCCTTCAAAGGTGGAGCCTTTCCCGTCACGAAGCGGTCCTGCGCTTCCTCCATGATGCCGGAAGGGTAGCCAAGGTCCGTTGTCGGTAGTATATATCACGTAAGTACTTTCTGAGAGTTTCAGTTCACGCACCTTGTCCATTAGTCTGCCAACCTCAGAGTCGATATGTTCAATGGTATTGGTATAGGCATTCAGGTGGTTGGGGTCGCGCACTTCATCGGGAACGTAGAGAGGGATGTGTGGCATTGAGTGGGGAAGGTATACGAAGAATGGTTTGTTCTTGTTTGCAGTAATAAAGTCGATTGCTTTTTGGGTATAACGTCTGGTGACAGTGCGCTGGTCAACGGGGAGTTCGACAATTTTTTCATCTTCAAAAAGTGGAGTTTTCCATTTGGTGAGTGTGGACTTTGGATCTTTCCAGAGAATATCCATTCCTGCCCATCCACCCCTTGGTTTTCCTTTGTTGTCCGGATGATTCATATCGTTTGAGTAGGGGATTCCGAAGTAGGTATCGAAGCCATTGGATGTGGGTAATACTTCCTTATGGTGACCAAGATGCCATTTCCCGAAGGCAGCAGTGGCATATCCCTGACCTTTGAGGTGATCGGCAATGGTATGCTCTGTGGAGTTTAAACCTTTGGTCGAAGAGGGAAAGAGCACGTGCTGGTGCATGCCAACGCGCTTGGGGTAGCAACCAGTGAGTAACGCGGCGCGTGATGGAGTGCAAACGGGTGAGGCAACCATGAAATTGGTGAAACGCCGGCCTTCTTTTGCCATGCGGTCGATATGAGGCGTCTTGATTTTAGTCGATCCGAAGCAGCCGAGATCTCCATAACCCTGATCATCAGTAAAGATGATTATAAAGTTAGGCTTCTCTTTAGCGGTCAATGATTGGAGAGGCCCTATAAGAAGAGGAAGAAGAAGTGCGCAAAAAATGAGGATTCTGGACATGATGGGATTGAAGCTTCTTCCGGGGTATTGGGTCAAGGTTAAAGGTCTGGATTTTACTTAATGAACATGCGAAGAATTTTTTATTTGATTTATGAGACTATCACCCTGCTTTCTTTCTACCATATACAGCCTTGTCGTATTATTCAGTATGGGAGGGGCAATCGCAGAGGTTCCCTCAAACCTAAAAAATGATCAACTTGCGGCATGGTGCATCGTTCCATTCGATGCCAAAAAACGATCTCCTGCCGAACGAGCAGGGATGCTTTCCCGTCTTGGCATTAAGCGTTGCGCTTATGATTGGCGAGGTAACCATGTGAAGGAATTTGAGGACGAAATCCTGCAATACAAAAAGCATGGGGTTGAGTTTTTTGCTTTCTGGAAAGGGCATGAGGAAGCTTATAGGCTTTTTAAGAAACATGCTATTCATCCGCAGGTCTGGCGCACACTTCGTTCACCGGCTAAGGGATCACAGCAAGAGATGGTTTTAGCAGCGGCAGACTCGATGACGACTCTTGCTCATCGTCTGGAAGATATTGGATGTGAGCTAGGGCTTTATAATCATGGTGGATGGGGGGGGGAGCCGGGCAATCTCGTTGCGGTTTGCCAGGAACTTCACCGCAGGGGTCATAAAAACGTAGGGATTGTCTATAACTGGCATCATGGGCATGGACATATAGGAGATTGGAAAGATTCTCTTGCAATAATGAAGCCATATCTCCTTTGCCTGAATCTCAATGGCATGAATGATGGAGCGGATCCAAAGATTCTTGATCTCTCGCATGGTCAACATGATCAAACCATGCTGAAGGTGCTTATCGAGAGTGGATATGATGGACCGATTGGAATCTTGGACCATCGCAGTAGCTTGGATTCCGAAGTGGTTCTTGAGGCTAATCTTGAGGGCCTTAACTGGCTGCTTCGTGATTACCTCAACCCGGGATCTGCCGGTAGAAGACCCTTGAGAGCAGAAGGGCGTGAGCAGCGACCGCCAGAAGCAGAATAGTGAGGGCTATAAAAAAATCCGGTGACCTGAGTATCAGGCCACCGGAGATCGAATTTTGCAGGAATAGCTTCGAATCCTAGGGCTACGCGCTGGCTTTGATGCCAAGTTCAGCTGCCATCTTTGCAGCCTTGGTTGGGCTTGATTTCAGGACCTTGGTGTAGATTGTTTTGGCTTCTGACTTTTTGCCGTGTGCCAGCATGTTCTCAGCGCACTGGAGCATGGCGTCGCAAACGGCAATTTTGTTTCCGGCATTGACTTTGGCTGATCCAAGTGCCTTGACGGCCTCGGATGAACCAATGGCACCAAGTGCAAGAGCACCTGCCGTTGATACTTCTGCGTCATTGTCCGTAAGTGCCTTTGCAAGTGGCGCGGCGGGGACATCTTTGCCCCTTGCGCCGAGAGAGGAGATAATACCGATCTTGATTTTCTTGGGGGCCTTGTCAAGTGCGGCTACGAGTGCAGCAGCTGCTTCCGGTGCATCAATTGACTCCAAGGCATGGCGTGCCATGTGCGAGAGCTCTTCATCGTGCAACAGCTTGGAAAGTGCGGGAACGCTGTGTGCAGTTCCGATGGTCTTTAGGGCACGGCATACCGTGTCCTG
>CALCSP010000227.1 GCA_937893785.1 uncultured Verrucomicrobiales bacterium | reverse complement strand
TTTAAAAAAAACCACGATATTTTGCCCGTCGCCGTGTCATGACACGGCAATCATCCGGTCAAGATCATGCCTTTTTGTCGAGGGTCTTTAAATACTCGTCCTCATCCTTATAGATCTCGTTGCTGCCGCACGAGTGGCACCTTTGCTCGGATTGTTCTTTTTGCCCGTCCACGACGATGATCAGCTTGCAGGCAGGGCAGTATCTGGTAAGTCGTTGCTTCCATGGGGTATTCCTTATTTGCCGCTTAATCTCTCCCGGGCTTTTTCCCACGTAAGTATTCTTAAGGATTTGAATCCGTTCCTCCCCGGAATCTGCGTCGCGCAGTTTTTCAATCAACGCAACGGCACGCTCAGCGGTGAAGCTGGTCTGGGAATTGAGCACCTGCCTTCCTAAGTCATTGCAATAGTAGATGGTGGAGGGATTGGTGTGAGAAAGGTCGCCCTGTTTCTTCAGTTCCAAGATGTTGTATGCACTCTCGATGGTGCCGTTATCGGTCCGGTTTCTAAAGACTTTTTTCAGGTGCTTGACTTCACCGAGTTCGTTCCATGGGATGCTTGCCGGGTTGTAATACTTTTCACTTTGGAAGATGTCTACGATACTGGCAAACTCGCCTCCTTCACTAAACTGGATTCCTTGAGGGGTTAGGATGATGTTGCGTTTTTTCGAATGGTCATGGCGCTTGCTGAAGAGCACAAGGGCCAACATAATCCCGAAAAAACCGAGAATTTCCACAACTGCATCTGGTTGGATTGCAAGGCAAACCAAACACCCGAAAATAACGACGGCAGCCAAACATCCCATAAGTTGCCTTCCTGCCCTTCTTTCAAGGACAATTTGGGGATTGTTTCCTGCCATTAGTTAGGAAGATAACAGATCAAGGCAAGCATGGTCGATTACAAAAATTGATCAGGATTGTAATCGATTAACAAGGTATTGGATGTCCTTTTGTGTCTCGGAGTGGAGGTGCTATGGTTGATGGAATGAAGCGCTTGTTGTGTTTGTCCATTGCCGCAGCATTACTGTCTGGTTGCGGTGGGCGAAGTGAGCTGGACTTAACGCGCAGGGCTGCGGAGAAGGGCGAGGTCCTTGCGCAACACAACCTGGGATTGATGTATTCCCATGGGCATGGTGTTGCCAGAGATTATACTGAGGCGTTTAAATGGTTTTGCAGGGCAGCAGAACAGGGGTATGCGCGGGCGCAACACAACCTGGGGTTGATGTATAGCACGGGGCTCGGGGTTACCGAGGATGACGCACAGGCCTTCCAATGGTATCTCAAGTCTGCCGGGCAGGGATTTGCACGGGCGCAATACGCGCTGGGGCGCATGTATGGCTTGGGAGAGGGTGTTGATCGTGATGATGCAAAGGCAAGGGAATGGTTGCTTAAGGCAGCCGGGCAGGGCAATGCAACCGCGCAATATGTTTTGGGCGCGATGCATATGAGGGAAGAGGATTCTGGCGAAAATCATGCCTTGGCTGCCAAGTGGTTTCGGAAGTCTGCTGAGCAGGGATATGCCCTGGCGCAATTGTCACTGGGATACATGTATGCCTATGGACGGGGAATTGCCGAGGATGATGCACAGGCGGTAAAGTGGTTTCGCAAGGCGGCCGAGCAGGGGGATGTCGGTGGGCAATACCATCTGGGCTTAGCCTATCTTGGGGGAGCGGGCGTTACCCGCGATTATGACCAGGCTGCTAACTGGTTCCGCAAAGCGGCGGAGCAGGGGATCTCACTCGATGATCTTGATCTTTAATCTTATTTTGTATCGAATGCGATGGTATATCCCTTATGAAGAGTAAAAAGAGCAAAGCCATTGTTATTGCCTGTCTGCCTTACCTTCTGGCGCTGATGTTTTTTTATTCTCTGGCAATCCATATGCATATGGCATTGGGAGGGTGGCCGGAGAGAATCGGAACCGAGGGTTTCCCGCCTGCCTTACTCATGCACGCAGATATCCAAGGTGCTTATATGTCGGGCCTGTTTTTTTTCACCGTTTTTGTCGCCCCGGTTCTTCTCCTGATATGTCTGCTGGTTCCAATGCTGAGGCATTTGGCCGTTTATTTCGCGCTTCAGGGACTGGGCTTGCTGGTATTCCTGGGCCAGATGTATCTTGCGCCGAACGGATATGTGCGATGGTGGTGGGACTGATTGTTTGATGGGTGTATATCCTGAAGGAAGCATGACACGACTTGTGGTCGTGCGTGGTAATCCTCCAGCCCGAATCAATTGCGCTGCTCTTTCCGTGGTTGTGCTACTTGAGCACCTTTAACCAGATGTCCTTGAACTGGACAATCATTCCAGGGTCGTGCAGTTGCAACTGGATCATGCCCTTGTGCAGGCGTTTGGAGTCGGGCAGGTGCTCGGTGAACTCGGCGGACGGCTTGCCGTTGATGTAGAATTTATAGTTGTTACCCTTCATAATGACATGCATCTGGTTCCACCCGCCCTTGTTGATATCCTCTGCGGTTACAGCTCCCTCGATCTTAGTGACGGTCGGTTTGTCGTCCTTGTCGATAACCAGTCTGTCACCGCGAAAGCATGCATGCTCACGACGTCCCGGAGTGTGAAAGTCCCAAGCCCCTAGGACACGGCCACCAATGCCCACGTGGCCGATGTCGGCATGGTAGGCTTTAAACTTTCGCCTTCCGGTCTCGTCCTTGACGGCTCGCAGGTTGATCCCGCTGTTGCCCTTGCCAGGGAAGCGGTAACTGACCTTGAGTTCAAAGTCGGCCAGTTCATGGTTCTCGTAGACGAGGTAACCTCGCCCCTTGTCCCCTTCACCAACGATGACTCCGTCTTTGACAGACCATGCCTTTTTTTTGATCTTGGGGGTCTCTTCCCAGCCCTTGAGCGACTTGCCGTCAAAGATCTTTACGAAACCTTTGTGGTCATCGGCTGCGCTCCGTTCAGGTGCAAAAAAAGGGGCAACAAGTGAAAGAAGGAATAGTCTCGTAAAAGTCACTGAACGTTTCATGTTGTTGACTATTGAAGGGAATTTTGCCATCGGAGTCAAAGCTTTAAAGGGTAATGATATATGATATTGGCATGGAAGCCGAACATGCCTTAAAATATTTTTCTGATATGGGGGATGATCTCCGGATGGCTATTACATTTTTGTTGAGTTATCCAGACACGCGGAGTTCCCATTGAGAAATGATGCGAATAAGGTTCCTGCTTGCTTTAATAACTATTATGTCAGGGATTGTTCCCTGCGCATCTGGCGCCGAGAGGGCCAATGTGTTGTTCATTTCCCTTGATGACCTTAATGACTGGGTTGGATGTCTGGGCGGACACCCACAGGCAAGGACGCCCAACCTAGACCGGCTAGCAGCCTCGGGTATTCTTTTCACCAACGCCCATTGCCCGGCACCCGCCTGCAACCCGTCACGCACGGCGGTGTTTACAGGCATGTCGCCGCATCGTTCAGGGCTCTACCGCAACGGACAGAAGATGCGTGAGGTGCTTCCGGATGTGGAACTTTTGCCAAAAACGTTCTCCAGAGAAGGATATTGGTCGGGCGGTTCGGGAAAGATGCTGCATTACTTCATTGATGCCCGCTCGTGGGATGAATATTTTCCGGACAAGCAGACAGAGAACCCATTTCCGCAGACACTCGGTCCCCCAAAGCGTCCGGTCAGCCTGCCCCGGGGCGGCCCCTGGCAGTATTACGAGACAGACTGGGGCGCGCTCGATGCTACGGATCAAGAATACGGGGGGGATTACTCGGTTGCCAAGTGGGTCGGCAACAAGCTTTCCAAAAAGCAGGAGAAGCCCTTCTTTCTTGCCTGTGGCATTTACCGCCCGCATGAGCCCTGGTTTGTCCCCAAGAAATATTTTGATGCTTTTCCCCTGGACGAAATTCAGCTGCCGCCCGGATACCTCAAGGATGACCTTGCGGACATTGGTAAGGAGGGAACGGCACTGGCAAGGAACCGATACTTTCCCCACATCCTCGCCCACAAACAATGGAAGCAGGCTATTCAGGGATACCTTGCTTCCATCTACTTTGCCGATGCGATGCTGGGACTCGTGCTTGATGCCCTGGAAAAGGGACCCAATGCTGACAACACCATCGTGGCCTTATGGTCCGATCATGGATGGCACCTCGGGGAAAAAGAACACTGGCAGAAGTTTACCGCATGGCGAGCCTGCTCCCGAGTTCCCTTGATCCTTCGTGTTCCCAGTGGAGTTGAGGGGCTACCCATGGGGACTCGCTCGGGGATATGCTCAAGCCCGGTCAGTCTGGTCAGCCTTGCCCCAACTCTCCTTGAGCTTTGCGGGTTACCACCCAGTAAAATGCATGATGGCCCAAGCCTTGTGCCGCTGCTTGCCGACCCCGGGGCCAAGTGGCCGCATGTGGCGATTACTTACCTGCACCATGTCGGCAGTTTTGGCCTCAGTGCCGATCGCTGGCGATATATCCGTTATGCCGGGGGAAGTGAGGAACTTTATGACATTAGAAGTGATCCATATGAGTGGCATAACCTGGCCGGCATGGACAAGCACCATGGCACGCTTGACAGGCTCCGTGGACTGGCTCCTCAGAAATTTGCTCGTGCCATCGAGCCGAAAATAAGCTCACTCCCTGCCCTTGAGTGGCGTCCCCTGAAAGCAGGAACCAAGGTACCGCCCTCGAAACCGGACGGTGGTACTTTTGATGTGGTATTTGTGAACCGTTCAGATCAGGACGTTGAGCTTTTCTGGATGGATCTTTCCGGCGGCAGGAAGCCCTACGCTCTCATCAAATCGGGCAAGAGTTACCGGCAGAGCACCCGACCCGGTGCAGTTTGGATGATTGCCGATGGGCAAACAGCAAAGGGGCTCGGTTATTTTGAAGTCGGTGATCGTTCTGCCAGGGCAGTTGTGCCGGAATAAGTGCCTCAGGTGAGCTTCATTTCCATGACTTTTGCTGTTTAAGACGCTACTTTGCTTTTTTATTGTCAATGATGTTGCGCACCATAATTCTCACAGCGGTTGTGCTTTCCGGTCTGCATGGGAGAGCGGCAGAGCCTGACTTTGCTGTGGATGTGCGTCCGCTCTTATCAGATGCCTGTTATAATTGTCATGGGCCTGATTCGGCGGCACGAAAGGCAAAGCTGCGCTTGGATGATCGGCAAAGCGCCTTGCATTCAGGTGTCCTGACAGATGGGGAATTACTGGAGCGCTTGACCAGTGATGATCCTGATGTGCGTATGCCTCCGCCGGATTCCAATCGCGAGCTTAAGCCTGAGGATCGTGCCAAGCTGGTGGACTGGGTCAAGGGGGGAGCGCAATGGCCCGAAGATGACCGGCACTGGGCATTTGTCGCGCCGGTAAAATCAGATCAGCCGGCCGTGAAGAACGATAAGTGGCCGGTAAATGGTATTGACCGGTTCGTTCTGGCCAAGCTTGAACAGGAGGGATTAAATCCGTCGGCAGTTGCCGATAAGGCAACCCTTCTGCGCCGTGTCACTTTGGATCTTACCGGATTGACTCCAACGATCGAGGAGTTGGACGCTTTCCTGACGGATGATTCACCAAAAGCCTATGAGAAGGCGGTGGACCGTCTTTTGGATTCTCCGCGCTACGGGGAACACATGGCACTGGACTGGATGGAAGCTTCGCGCTACGCGGACACTGACGGTTACCAGAATGATCGGCTACGCTACATGTGGGTCTGGCGTGATTGGCTGGTGCGTGCTCTTAACGACAATATGCGCTTCGATCGTTTCGTGACTGAGCAAATGGCGGGTGACCTAATGCCGGACCGTAATTTTTTCACTCAGGTCGCTACCGGTTTTAACCGAAACCACCGAATCAATTCGGAGGGAGGATCGATTCCCGATGAGTGGATTGTTGAGTATGTGGCGGACCGGGTCGAGACGATGGGAACGATGTTCCTCGGACTGACGCTGGGCTGTGCCCGCTGTCATGACCACAAGTATGACCCGGTCGGGCAAAAAGATTTCTATCGGATGTTTGCTTTCTTCAACAACGTGGATGAGGCCGGTCTCGGGCCGAATAACGGCAACAGTCCACCATTTATCAAGGTCCCCAAGAGTTGGCCTGAACTCTCGGAGGAACAATCCAAGTTTGTGGTTCCCGAGCCGATGAAGATCAAGTTGGTGCAAACTTCAGTCCCGCGCCCGCAGCCGGGATCTCCGGACACTGTAATGGTGATGCACGAGAGGGAAAAGCCCCGCGACACCTACCTACTTGTGCGCGGGCAATACGACCAGCCTGACAAGTCCGAAAAACTCAGTCCGGCCATTCCATCGGTGCTCGGGCAATGGCAGGAGCATTGGCCACGCAACCGGCTGGGATTGGCAAAATGGCTGATGAATTCGGAGAATCCGCTGACATCAAGGGTCACAGTGAACCGCATATGGCAGCATTATTTCGGGATTGGCTTGGTGAAGACCAGCGAGAATTTCGGTTTACAGGGACAAATGCCGAGCCATCCCGGTCTGCTGGACTGGCTTGCCCTTGAGTTTATTCGGACCGGCTGGGACGTGAAGAAGATGCACAAGTTGATTGTCACCAGTGCCACTTATCGGCAGGCTTCCAATGGGACCGTGGATCTGCAGCTCAGGGATCCTGAGAATCGGCTACTCGGTCGTGGCCCGCGAAAGCGGCTTTCTCCTTACGCGATTCGGGACACAGCTCTATTTGCCAGCGGTCTGTTGGTGGAGAAAATCGGCGGGCCTTCGGTCAAGCCCTACATGCCTCCCGGAATATGGAGCAGTATTTCCAATGCCAGATATAAGCAGGACAAGGGCGAAAAGCTCTACCGTCGAAGCATGTATACCTACTGGAGGCGCACCCTACCACCACCCACCATGATGACGTTTAATGCGGCAGCCCGCGAGATCTGCATTGTGCGTACCGACAAGACCATCACACCTCTTCAGGCACTGACCATGATGAACAATGTTACCTTTGTTGAGGCGGCCCGCTTTCTGGCAGAACGTGTCCTCAAGTTGGCGGGACTGAGTAATGAGGAACGCATTCAGATGGCGTTTCGGATGGTCATCGGAAGAGTTGCTGATTCGAGTGAAATTAATCAATTGCTTGAGGATCTAGAATTTTACCGCCAGGATTTCATGAAACGCCCCGGGCAAGCCTCTAAGCTATTGGCCGTCGGTGAGAAAAAGCCGGATGCGACCCTATTACCGGTAGATTTGGCTTCCTTTACCATGGTAGCCAACACGATTCTTAACCTTGATGAGGCCATGACACAGAACTGATATGAATCCGGTAAACGAAATTCTGACACAGCAAACCCGTCGTGCTTTTCTCGGTAAGAACACCATGGGGCTGGGCTCAGTTGCCCTTGGCACTCTGCTTAATTCCGGAGGGCAGGACCGAACGGATAAAGACCTTTCCGCGGGCATTCAGCACTTTGCGGCAAAAGCTAAGCGTGTCATTTACCTTTTTCAGAGCGGGGGACCCTCGCAGATGGATCTTTATGACTACAAGCCGCAATTGAGAGCGAAGTTCGGCGAGGAGGTTCCCGAGTCTATCTACCCCGCTGAGCGTAAGACAACCATGACCTCCGGGCAAAAGTCTTTTCCACTTGCCCCGAGCACCTTCAAGTTTGCAAGGCACGGTGAGTCAGGAACTTGGTTGAGTGATGCTATGCCTCATCTTGCAGGAATGATTGATGAGGTTTGCGTCATTAAGAGCATGTATACGGAGGCGATTAATCATGATCCCGCTGCCATGCTTTTCCAAACGGGCTCAGTTATTCCCGGGCGTCCCAGTATGGGGTCATGGGTGAGTTATGGCCTGGGTAGTGAAAATAGCGACCTTCCTGCCTTTGTTGCTCTGACCTCCAACGGCACAGGGAAAGGGGGGCAGCCGCTTTATGACCGGCTCTGGGGAGCTGGCTTTCTCCCGGGGCGTTTTCAGGGAGTCAAGTTTCGCGGGCAGGGGAATCCGATTCTTGATCTCTATAATCCGTCAGGGGTTAGTCGTGAGCAGCGTCGACGTATGCTTGATGCCCTTGGAAAAATCAACGGAGCTCAGTCAGGCCGGTTCAATGATCCGGCCATTGCCACTCGTATTGCTCAGTATGAGTTGGCTTTTCGTATGCAGATGAGCGTGCCCGACCTGATTGATTTTGGTAATGAGCCAAGCAGTGTGCTCGATCTTTATGGGCCGGAAGTGACCAAGGTCGGTAAGTATGCCTATAACTGTCTTTTGGCAAGGCGTTTGGCGGAGAGAGGAGTGCGTTTCATTCAGCTTTATCACCGGGGATGGGACGCTCACGGTAATGCTCCGAAGCAGGTCGCAGCCCAGTGTCGGGATACCGACCAACCTACAGCGGCACTGCTGCGCGACCTCAAGCAGAGGGGCATGCTGGATGACACACTGGTGATCTGGGGCGGGGAATTTGGACGCACTATCTATTGCCAAGGCAAGCTGACTAAGGAGAGCTACGGACGAGACCATCATCCGAACTGTTTTACCTACTGGATGGCGGGCGGCGGTGTCCGTGGCGGCATGAGTTACGGTAAGACTGATGACTACAGTGTGAATGTGGTGGAAAATCCCGTGCACGTGCATGACCTGCAGGCAACGATCCTGAATCAGTTGGGTATTGATCACGAGAGGCTGACCTATCGCTATCAGGGGCGCTATTTTCGACTCACTGACGTTCACGGTCAGGTCGTGCAGGACATTCTTAGCTGAGCGAATTCAGGGAACTGAAGACCGATCCGTGCGTTGTCTTCCCGGATAGGGATACAGGAACAGCGCGAAGATGAGCACGCATGTGCTTGT
>CALCSP010000226.1 GCA_937893785.1 uncultured Verrucomicrobiales bacterium | reverse complement strand
GTTGGTGGCATTGGGTAGTTGCCCGGAATAAAGCGAGAACCGACAAAAAGGTCGACGTCTCCATCACGGTCGATGTCGGTTGCCGTCACGCAGGATCCACTTTCGCGCATTTCAGGAAGTACGCCTGTCGGTGCTGGCATAAACGTCCCTGACCCCCCGTTCAGATAAAGGCGGTCCTGATAAAGCGGACTGTTTGCTGCAGAATGGTTACCACCACTAACCACATAGATGTCTTCGTCACCATCATTATCGACATCTAAAGCAACGGCAGCAACATCCTCACAATCACGGGAGCTGTTAAAGGTATTTCCATTGGGTTGAGGGAGAAACTGCCCGTTCTTGGCGGCAATAAAGACTTGGCTTGGTGAACCGGCAGCGCCGCCCACGAACAAGTCATTAAGCCCGTCACCGTTGAAGTCGCCGGCACAAAGAGCAGGCCCAAAATGGGAAAGTTTGTTCGGTAGTAGTGGTTGAGAGGCGAAGTCATCGACACGGTTCTCTGTGTGGGAGAAATCAAGGCCTGTCCCGGAGGCTGGCAGTTCCTTGAAAAGAACGGGAAGATCTGGGTTGGCTAGCGGCTTTGGTGGTGGAGCGGTGGCAGGAGCATTGTCAGGCTCAGATATCATGTAGTGGTACCCGGTTGAGAGGTTTTTGATAACTTGTTGCGCTCCGCTTGGCCAGAAGACGGTCAACTCTCGGATTAAGGTTGATTGCCCTAGGCCGAAGTGCATGACAGGTTCGCAACCAGATGCGTATCCTCGGGAACTGGTAAGGATTCGGGTATGCATGGCGGTTTCCGTTTGAGCCACGACTCTGGCGCCGAGCCCGAAACGGTTGCTTGTTTTCCCTATTAAGGATACCAGGACGGCTTGCTGCTGAGGACCTGACTCATTGCGCAGCACAGAAACCGGTTCATTCATGTTATTGGTAATAATGTCGAGATCACCATCGCGGTCGATGTCACAGAGCAGCCCTCCATGACTGACTGTCTCTTCATTCAGGTTCCATGAATCGTTGACCGGCTTAAACTTCAGCTTACCGACGTTGCGCAATGCCAAATTCTTTTCCGGAAGCCTCGGGGCATTGCGAATTTCCTCCCGTATTTTTTCCTTTGGTGCGCCTATTTTATTTAGCTGTATTGCCCGTGCTGCAAGGTCAGCATCCTGGATATTGCGCTCCATTCCATTGGTGATATATACGTCCTCCAGACCATCATTATCGAGGTCTCCGAACATGGCTCCCCAAGTCCAATCGGTACTGTCGATGCCTGCAAAGAATTCTGCAGCGAGGAACTTTCCGGCCCCTGTATTGATGTGTAGCACATTACGCATTTGCTGGCGTGGTTCCAGGTTGTCCAGAAACCATTGTGACCGCTCCATGAGACCCATCATGGTCTTTTGCTTGTAATGCGTAGTGCTCGACATATCCGTTGAGAGGTAGTCAATCCACCCGTCATTGTTGATGTCTGCAAAATCGCTGCCCATCGAGTAAAATGATGTGTAGGCTACCACTTCTCTGGTGACATCGCTGAAAGTGCCTCCGGTGTTCAGATAGAGGTGGTCGGGGGAAGAGAAGTCGTTGGATACGTAGAGCTCTGGCCACTGGTCGTTGTTGATGTCAAACCATACAGCGGCCAAGCCGTGGTCACGTTCAGATGAAAGACCGCTTTTGGTATAAGGGACAGAGCGAAGGATGGGCGGTGTTCCAGGCTGTCCGCCCTCATTACGCATAAGAATATCGGGGCTGCCTAGTTCAACCAGGATATTGCCTTCATTATATTGGCAGTGTTCATCAAAAGGGGGGAGCACACGCCGTTTGCCCGTTACAGGATCCTGAATGACTTCGATTTTGTGGTTAAAGAGTTCCCTGAAATCAAAGAGCCGGTTGGCGGTAACGTAGAGGTCAAGGTCACCATC
>CALCSP010000225.1 GCA_937893785.1 uncultured Verrucomicrobiales bacterium | reverse complement strand
TGACTGCTCCGCCGTGTTCAACGGCAAGGTCCGTCAATACTTTCTGCTGTTCGCCGGTGAGAATGCCCTCGACTGGGCGCATGCCGATACCGTCGTGGGTTGATGTGATGTTGAGGAAAGTGCAATTTTCACTGGGAGGTATCAGTGTTGCTGCCCAGCGAGTCAGTGGTTGGGCATCACCTGTTGCAAGGCCGTAAAGGATAAGAGGAGGTAGTGTAAAATTGTAGATTACCTGAGCTTCGTCCCCTCTGTTTCCGAAATAGGTGAGGTTCTCTTCATGCGGCACGTTGGTTTCAGAGAGAATGCTCACATGTGGTGCAGCAATGTCCATCACCAGTCGCACAATTCTGATAAAAGCGTGGGTCTGGGGACGGTGTACACAGGTTGTCCCAGTTGCTTTCCACATGTAGGGAATGGCATCAAGGCGTATCATTGAGGCTCCTTGAGAAGCGTAGAACAGCACGACATCGAGCAGCTCCATAAGGACGGCAGGATTGGCTAGGTTCAGGTCCACCTGATCTTCGGAGAACGTTGTCCAAAGGCGCATCTCACCCGTGGTGCCTGAGTAGGTATGAAAAAGCGGGCTGGTACGTGGTCGAGTGACCTGTGAGTGATCAAAGGCAGAATCTTCGTTAATGCAGAAATTATGGTAAGCATCTTCTCCGTTGAGATGCCCTCGCACATATTCGCTGGACTTGGAGACATGATTGAAGACACCATCAAAAATAAGGCGGTACTTTTTTGCCAGTAATCGGATGTGTTGCCAGTCACCGAGAGGTGGGTTGACTTGCCGGAAGTCAACCACTGAGAAGCCATCATCATCCGTCCATGGGTAGAAAGGCAGCAAGTGAACGAGACTGAAGCTTTCCCTGATTTGGGAATCGAGGAATTTTTCAAGGGTGGCAAGGCCCGGTGTGTTCTTTTCCTGCAGTGAATCGCCGTAGGTAATCAAGAGGGAATCGCTTTCATCCCAGTAAGCACGGGTTGCGGGGATGGATTCGTGGTAGTTTTCGACTAGGTTGGCGATGTTCTCGACAATCTTGCCTGCTTCAGGGCCATAGAGCAGGGCCAAGTTGCTTTTAAGCTTCGCTTCGAGGTTTGGGTTCATTGTCGGTAACTTGTTTTCTCAAGTTTTATAACAAGCGGAATTCATGCCAGCATGGCATTGAACCTTACTGGCGATATGAAATAAAATGGATGTAATTTCAGAGGATTTTGTACGGCTCTTTGTGCTATAATCCGTTTGGCATGGCGTCAATGCGTTTTCTACTTTACCTAATACTATGTGTCCTTTGCCTCCGATATTCGGCATTTGGTGTGGATTACAGTCTGGATGTTAAGACGATCCTCTCTGACCGATGTTTTCATTGTCATGGCAATGATGCAGGTACACGCAAGGCCAAGTTGCGCCTCGATACGAGCGAAGGTTCACGGGAGGTGATCGAGAGCGGTGAGCTTTTGGCTCGTTTAATCAGTGATGATCCTGATGAGCGTATGCCTCCTGCTGAGTCGAAGTTGTCCTTGAGTCCTGATGAAATAGAGGTCATCAGGAAATGGATCGATGAGGGAGCTGTCTACAGAAAGCACTGGTCACTGATTCCACCTGCAGAGGTTAAGGTGCCTGAACTCAAAGGCGGACAGAATCCCATTGATGCTTTTATCGGTCGGCAACTTGCATCTAAGGGACTAAAGTTTAACCCCGAGGCTTCAAGGGAGAAGCTGATTCGTCGAGTGGCCTTTGACCTGACAGGGCTCCCCCCCGGTCTTGATGACATTGACTCTTTTCTTAATGATGGAGAACCTGGCGCCTACGGCAGGATGGTGGATCGATTCCTTGCCCGCCCGGCATACGGGGAGCGCATGGCATCCCATTGGCTTGATGTTGCCCGGTATTCTGATAGCTACGGCTATCAGGTTGACCGTGACAGGTTTGTCTGGCCTTGGCGAGACTGGGTCATCAAGGCTTTCAATGAGAACAAGGGGTATGATGAGTTCGTTACTGAGCAGCTAGCGGGTGACCTTCTGCCATCGGCCACCGATTCGCAGGTGCAGGCAACTACGTTCAACAGGCTCCATCCGCAGAAGGTTGAGGGAGGGAGTACTAATGAGGAATTTCGTGTGGAGTATGTTGCAGACCGGGTGCACACCTTCGGCACTGCTTTCCTCGGGTTGACGCTTGAATGCGCACGCTGCCATGACCACAAGTATGATCCTCTGACTCAGAAAGAGTATTACCAGCTATTTTCCTATTTCCAAAATATCTCCGAGTCCGGCCTCTATTCCTATTTTACGGGTTCCATTCCGACACCAACCATGCGGATGATGAGTAATGATCAGAAGGCGAAGGCATCTGACTTGCGCAGCAAAGTCAGGGACCTGGAAGCCAGGCTGGAGAAAGTGCCCGGTCTGACTGGTCGTTTTGAGCAATGGCTCAAGGAGAAGGACAAGCTGAATCTTTCCGGCGAGGTGTTACATCTTGATTTTGAAGGCAAACCGGGAGGTGGGAATGCTGCGGTTGAGGGGCGTGTCGGCAAGGCTGTCAAGTTGACAGGCGATGATGCCGTAGGAACCAAGGTGGGAAACTTCCGCCGCTACCAGCCCTTCAGTGTCTCGCTGTGGATGAATACACCGGATGTGAAGAAGCGGGCAGTGGTTTTCCATCGCTCACGGGCATGGACAGATGCCGGAAGCAGGGGCTACCAGCTACTTATAGAGGAGGGGAAATTGAGCTGGTCATTGATCCATTTCTGGCCGGGAAATGCTCTGCGCATTCGCTTGAAAAAGGAGCTTCCCATCAATGAGTGGATACATGTCAGTGTTACCAGTGATGGATCAAGCAGCGCATCGGGATTAAAAATTTATCTTGATGGAGTTGAGGCAGAATGTGAGGTGGTCAGGGATGACCTGTACAAGGCCATTGCCGGAGGCGGAGGTGATCACATCACCATTGGGCAGCGTTTTCGGGATAAGGGGTTTAAGAACGGTCTGGTGGATGAGTTTCGGGTCTTTAATCGAGAATTAAGCAGAGCGGAAGTGCGCAGCCTGCACAGCGGTGATGAGATCAAGGCCGACCTTGCCTACTACAAGGCTGCCGTTGACCCGGAAGCAGCTGGGATACGTCAGGAGCTTGGCAAGGCACGCGCGCAGCTTGCCGGTTTTGAAGAGGGACTTAAGGAAATCATGGTCATGCGGGAACTTGCCGAGCCCAAGCCAGCCTATGTTCTGGAAAGGGGAGCTTACGATAAGCGTGGTGAACGTGTTGAAGCTGGAACTCCTGCCGCTTTGCCAGGGGATGGAGGCAAGAACCGCTTGGAACTGGCCAGGTGGCTTACCTCACCTGAGCATCCCTTGACAGCACGTGTTGCGGTGAATCGTTTCTGGCAGATGTGTTTTGCCGAGGGGTTGGTGCGTACACCTGAGGATTTCGGTAGCCAGGGAAGCATGCCGACGCATCCCGATCTCTTGGATTGGCTGGCAAGGTCTTTTATAGATTCAGGATGGGATATGAAGGCTCTGCTTAAACTCATGGTCAGTTCGGCTACCTACAGGCAGAGCTCGGATGTGTCTGAAGAGAAAAAGCAATTGGATCCTGAGAATCTTTTGCTTGGAAGTTATCCCCGACTTCGTCTACCTGCGGAAATGATAAGGGACCAGTGGCTTGCTGCTTCTGGGTTGCTGTCTCCGACAGTGGGTGGGGCTCCGGTGAAGCCCTATGAAGTTACTCAGTCCTTTAAGCCAATGGGCCGGGACAAGGGGCAGGGGCTTTACCGCAGGAGTGTTTACACGTTCTGGAAGCGTACCGGGCCGGCACCGGTAATGATGGCACTTGATGCCTCAAAGCGTGATGTCTGCAGTGTCAAGCGGGAGAGGACATCCACCCCGTTGCAGGCTCTGGTGCTTTTGAATGATCCCCAGCTCAATGAGGCGGCGAGGGTTTTGGGAGAGAAGATGCTGGTCAAGTATGGCAAGAAAAAAGAAGAAATGCTTGCGGAAATGTTCCGTTTGGTGACTAGTCGCAAGGCCAAGGGAAGGGAACTGGAGGTTATGGAAAAAATCTACACTGAGCAGCAGGAACTCTTTAGGGCTGATCTTGTTGCCGCGCAGAAATTCCTGTCCGTGGGAGATGCCAAGCGTGATACCAAGCTGGCCGTTGAGGATGCCGCGGCAGCCGGAGTCGTGGCGGTGACTCTGTTTAACTTGTGGGAGAGCTTGGCCGCTTATTAAAGCTTACCTGCGGCCCATGCTGTGCCCCGTGCCAAGAGGTTGATGAACACATCATCCCGGAAGGTGTCGTCAGCATGGCCGTATGTCGTACCGAATACCCTGGCTTTACCGTAGGTATTTGTCCAAATAACGGCGTGTTTCTTGCCGGTCCTCTCACTGGTTGAATAGGCAAGAGGCTTGGTCTCCGGCCACAGTTTGTCGATGACGTAGAGCTCATCTTTTGGGGTGATCCACTTCTCTGGAAATCCCTTCATGATCGGGTGTTCCTTAGCGAATGGGATGACGGGATAGCGACTCTTGTGTTCATGACGCCTACTGGTAACACCGAGGAAGAGGCGCCAGTCATCAATTTTTGCCGAACGGTATGTGTGCATGGCGCAATGGATAACAACAGCCGGCTTGCCTGCCTTGTGGACTTCGGTGATTTTGCGGATGTATTCCGCGTCAGTGGTATCGGCAAAGCATTCGTTGTGGATGACGACATCATAAGGGTCTGCCCATTTCGGATCGTCATAGAAGGGAATCTGTGCCCTGGTTCCTTTTCCGCCTTCATTGATAACCGTGAACTCTGCATTGACCCGCTCCTCAATGCCCTGCGAGAGAGCCGTGGACTGGAAGATATAATTATGGCAGCAACCTCCGGTGATCAGCAGGACCTTTAATTTCTTGCCGGTGTAGATTTTCTCCGGAGCACTCTGCGTCTTTTTTTCTTCCCCAAGGACCGGTGGCATGAGGCAAATGAGAAGGAAGGTGAGAAACCAGGTGATCTTCAAATTCATAAAGGCAGTATAACGTAAAGCTATAGGTTGTGGTAGGGGATTCTTTGGGCTAAAAATAACGCAGTCATTTTTCATTAATTTGCGCTTTATGAATAACGCTTTGTGCACAGGAGAGGAATGGATTCCCGGGCTTGGGAAAAGGGGTTTTCTCAAGCGGTTTGGTGGCGGATTGGGGGGCTTTGCCCTAGCCGATCTGCTTGCCGGCAGGGCTCCTGCAGCTGGCAGCCTTGGTGATACCCACCTGCCTGCGAGGGCCAAGCGGGTAATCTATTTATTCCAGAGCGGAGGTCCTTCACAGATGGACCTTTATGATTACAAGCCAATGCTTAACAAGCACCATGGTGAGCAGCTACCCGATGAGGTAAGGAAGGGGCAGCGTCTTACCGGGATGTCCGGCAACCAGTCTTCTCTTCCGCTTGCCGGTTCGCCCTTTAAGTTTGTCCAGCACGGCCAGAGCGGGCAATGGATGAGTGAGCTTTTGCCGCATACTGCAAAAATTGCTGACGATATCTGTGTGGTGAAGTCCATGCACACCGAGGCCATTAATCACGGCCCGGGGGTGACGATGCTACAGACCGGATCGCCGTTTCCAGGCCGACCAAGCATCGGTTCATGGTTGAGTTACGGGCTGGGTAGTGCGAATGACAACTTACCCTCCTTCGTGGTGATGGTGACCAAGAACAAGGGCGGCCAACCTCTGGTGTCTCGTCTCTGGGGAAGCGGTTTTTTACCCTCAGCCTACCAAGGAGTGCGTTTTCGATCCGGTAAGGACCCTGTGCTTTACCTGAACAACCCGGATGGGATTTCACGCGAAGGTAGGCGCAAGATGCTGGAAGGTTTGCGCGACTTACATGAGGCGGGGACCGACGGGGCGGCAGATGCTGCCGTTGAGGCCAGGATAGCCGAGTATGAGCTAGCATACAGGATGCAGGTTTCGATTCCCGAGGTCACTGATATTAAGGATGAGCCAGAGCATGTATTGAAGATGTATGGTAATGAAGTGCGCAATCCCGGAAGTTTTGCCGCCAATTGCCTGCAGGCACGGCGCCTAGCCGAGCGTGATGTCCGATTTATCCAGCTTTACCATCCTGGATGGGATCAACACGGGGGATTGCCCGGGGCCATTCGCAAGCAGTGCAGGGAAACGGATCAGGCAAGTGCTGCTCTGGTTACCGACCTGAAGCAGCGTGGGTTGCTTGAGGACACGCTGGTTGTCTGGGGAGGGGAATTCGGGCGGACTAATTATTGTCAGGGAAAACTGAGTAACAATTTCGGTAGGGATCATCATCCCCGCTGTTTCTCAATCTGGATGGCCGGAGGAGGCATCAAGGGTGGGGTCAGCTATGGGGAAACTGACCCGTATTGCTATAATGTCCTGAAG
>CALCSP010000224.1 GCA_937893785.1 uncultured Verrucomicrobiales bacterium | reverse complement strand
GCACGCACGTGACTGGTCCCCCATGTGGCAAGCACCGTGCCTTTCATCGTAACGACCACATTACCAAAACGCTCACCTTTGAACACTTGCTGAATATCCAGGAAGGGCTTGCCGAGAAAAGGCTTCAGTTCCCCCTCGATAGCCTCTGACCTGCCAACCGTAATCAGGAAAACAGAAAAGAAAAAGACCGTTACAACATTTTTAATTTTCATTGATGGCATTATAAGTGACAAAAAACGTGATGGGGAAGTAAAATTACTCGTTATTGGTCGGTTCTATATTACAAATCAATGCTATACAAACGGCCTTGCACACAAACATAGGCAGCCCTAACCCGGAAAAAAGTCACCATTGGCAAAAAATCGGCTGCACTGTGTAACTAACCAAACCAGCGGCAAATTCTGAAGCAACCAGGCAATCAGATGCGACTTAAACCGCTTCCTCATTAACTGAGCAAACATTCACAAAAAAGCGCGAAAATGTCAGACTCTTGCGTTTCAATGAAACATTCAATCCTGGTGGCTTCTCTCGTCCTACTGGCGTCGATATCCTGCAAACCAGGCAAGCAACAGCCAGATCATGAAAACATCAGTATAACCAATACCCCCTTGCTACCAGTTGCTTCAGGTGGACAAGAACAGATCCTCTCAACCATCGCGGGAATAAAACAATCAATGAATCAGGGTAATTCCTTCTTTGGCAAAGGGAGAATTCCTGATTTACAGGCTGAATTAAATCGTTTCCCAACCAGTGACATCTCACCAGAAAAAATAAAAATCCTTTATACTCTAGGCAGAGAAGAATTACGCATGAACAACCTTGAGGTTGGCATTTCCCACCTCAATGAAGCTCTAACGAATGCCTCGGAAGGCAGTTTTGAAAGCAACAAACTGCGCAACATTTGGATTAACCGAATACGATACAGCCTTGGAGTGGGATACCTGAGACTTGGTGAAACAGAAAACTGTTGCCAGAAATACAATGCCGATAGCTGTATTGTTCCAATCCAAGGCGACGGAATACATACCAATAGGCGAGGCTCCCTTAAGGCAATTCAATGCTTCTCAGAACTTCTGGATCAGGAAATTGCTGATGAGGACATCATGGAAACGCTGCGTATACGGCTGGCAGCCCGTTGGTTACTCAACATTGCCTACATGACACTTGGCAATTTCCCGGAAGGCATACCAGAAAGACACCGAATTGCCGATACATATTTCAAATCACCTATCCCATTCCCAAAATTCAGGAATATAGGCATCGATATGAAACTTGATACATTCAACCTAAACGGTGGCGTCATCGTAGATGATTTCGACAATGACGGGTATCTCGATATCTTTACCTCAACCTGGGATCTTCACGGACAAACCCGCTACTTCCACAATAACCAAGACGGCACATTTTCTGACCGTTCAGATGCAGCCGGACTGAATGGCTTTGGTGGTGGGCTACATC
>CALCSP010000223.1 GCA_937893785.1 uncultured Verrucomicrobiales bacterium | reverse complement strand
GGCAGGAACAGAACCTGAGGTAGGAACAGAACCTGAGGTAGGAACAGAACCTGAGGTAGGAACAGAACCTGAGGTAGGGGTAGAACTTGAGGCAGGAGCAGAGCCGAAGGCAGGGGTAGAGCCGGCTAATGAGCAAGGACAGGGAGATTTGGATCCCATATCTGAAATGCTGAGCAAGGTAAAGAGTGCTGCTGTAAGGGTGAGAGTAATCGCAAGCCTGGCAATGGCGAGGTTGCATGCTGGTGAAGTAGAAGATGGCATGCAGTTGCTGGGTCGGGCTCAGGAGGAAATTGAAGGTATTGAAGACAAGTCAGATAGTTTGGCTGTGGCACAAAATCTGTATGAAGTTCTTAGCGATGTAGATGATGTCGATGGGGTGTCCGCGTTCAGGAAACAGCTTTCCGGTTTAATTGAGAGTGTTAGAGATGAAGATGATCCGACCCTTGGTCTGACTGCGAACATCAAGGATTCAAATGCCTTGGCCCAGTTTCTAGGAACGCTTGGGAGCTCTCTTTATAAGGCTGGCGATAAAGCGCAGGCTCTTACTATTCTTCAGAAAGCATTGACGATTGCTTCTTCGCTGGAGGGAAGTCAGCGTCTCATTGTCTTATCTGATATTGCATCCATGCAGTTGAGCGTTGGCTTGGAAGACCAAGGTGCCCAGGTGTTTCATGAATTGATTTCCGATGTTGCGCGGATTGAAGACGAAAAAAAACGGGTTGAGCAATACATAATTCTTGAAGGATGTCTTGCTCGGTTCGTCGGCAGCAAGACTGCGCAGGGGGTGATTGAGAAAGTTGCTACAGAGCTTCGTCAAAGTCGTTCTCATGATGACCCCAGCCTAATGCTGGTTGAAAATGTTGATGATTTTGGTAGTCGGGTGCAGGTCTTGAGTGGGCTTGCTGTGAGTCTTTTTGATGCTGGAAATGCCGAACGATCAGCTGTGACACTTGCCAAGACCTTGGAGATTGTTAGTCAGATTGAGGATAGCCGTATCTTAGCTCCTTCTCTGGCTCATCTTGCTGTCGCGCAGGCAAAAACCGGAAAATTGCCTGAGGCAAAGCAGACTCTAGAGCAGATTGAGAAAGTGCTGAACGCCCTAGATGGCGATGATAATAAACTGGCGGCGTTGATGAGTGTCTTGGGTGCAATGCGGGAAGCAAGAGACGAGGAGCAGAATAGATGGATCTTGAGCCAGCTTATTCAACTGTCGGGATTGATACAATCCAATGCGGTTGAGGCGATGCGCCAAGCTTTCGCTCTTGTTGACCGGATGGAGGAAGGAAGGGAAAAGGCGCTGGCGATGAAGCAGGTTGCTGCGGGTCTTGAGCCTATACAGACGAAAGGAAGTGTTGGGGAGCTACATTTCAACCTTGCTCGTCTTTATCATCAGGGGAAGTATCTGGAGAAAAGCTCTGCACATGCTGCTCGTTTTTATAAGAAGGCAGCTAGGGAGGGGAATGTGGCTGCTCAGGTAGCTCTTGGCCTTATGCATTTGCAGGGAGAGGTGTCAGATCCTGATATAAAACAGGCCGTTATTTGGCTTCAGAGCGCGGCGGATCAGGGAGATGCCGATGGGCAGGTTTCTCTGGGCATGTTGCATGCGCTTGGTAAAGGTATTAAACAAGACTTGGTCGCAGCGCATAAGTGGGTGAGCCTAGCTGCGGCACAGGATCATGCAGGGGCTAAAACTGCCCTTATAGAGTTGGAGGGTAAAATTACTGCAGAGCAGCTTGAGCAATCCGCTGAACTGGCACAGTCATGGAAAGCCTCTAGGCAACCGGTTGCCAGTGATCCTAAAAAGGAAAAAGAGGACGGAGAGAAAAAATAACGACCCATCCGGTAATTGGCCCGTTTGAATCGGTTGATTAATTTGCAGCAGAAAAAGGGTGTGAGTTTTATAATGATGAAATTCTCATTCTATTTAATCCCTGTTCTGCTTCCGCTTCTTGCAATAGTGCCGACGGCTTCCTCTGAAGACGTTCGGTTAGGCTCCAGTTTCGCCACACTGAAGAAGAGAAACCTTGAAGGAGCTTATGTCGCGAAGGTGGGCGGTAAGTCCAAAAAGCTGACCTTGTCAGCAAGTGGCAGATGCAACTTCCTTGGGACCTCTGGGCAATGGCAGGTTCGTAACCAAAAGGGTAAAGTGGTTTCTTCTCCCGGAGAGCTTGTTTCCAAGGGGGAGGTGGAGGTCTATCTTTCGGGAATTCGCTTAAGGTGTTATTTTCGAGTCAACGCAAACGGTTCCCTTTCTGCTTACGCTGTTACAGGGTTTGAAGGCGGGCAAAGAACGGTGTACAAGAAGCCGGTTGTATACAGCAAGCGATGATAATCCTGCGGTCTTATTGTGTTTAGGGGAGTGAGCGCAGGGTGAAATAAGCATCCAGTCGATTCCATGAAGGAGCCTGGCCAAACAATCCATTGGTGTCACCAATCTGTACTCGGTAAATCCTGTCAGTCCACTTTTCACCTTTGCCAAAATCCTTAATATTCAATTCGATGCTCAGGCGATCCTTTGAAATTACGCTTGAGAGGATTGCCTCATCCCTGCGGTCATGTTCCGGGGAACCATAGCGCCCAGTGTTGGTGTAAAACCATGATTGGATCTTAAAGCGTCCTGCAAGTTGCTCAGGGGAAATGGCTTTATCGATGGGTTGAGTCAGGTGGATTTTGAATCCTCCGGTGCTCCCGGTAACGCTCTTGATGTCAGCGGCGATTGTTTTTCCATCCCAGATGATTCTTTGCAGGCCTGCTTGGTTTCCGCCTCGCGCACCCCAACCACGACCGGTCTGACCAATCAGCATGCTGCCATCAGGAAGAAAGACCGGGCGCATGACGCCTGAAGAAAGTCCCTGAGCAAAAGGGATGACACATCCCTGATCGACTCCATTGACTTGTTCTGTGACCACCCTTAGCAGGGTGGAAAGAGTTTGGTCTCCAATGAACATCTGTTCTTGGTAGGCGCCAAATTTTCCTCCTGTTATATCCCATGTGGGATGACCGGGGGAATTAGCCAGTTTGCCATGTGGTAACCATACTGCGCCTTTGCGGATCTTCTCTTTCCAGTTGTCGAACTTTAACTCTTGCGAGTCCGGGGTCATGCTTCCCGGAAGACTGACAAGGCCCGAGAGGTGTCCATAGAATTTTCCCTGTTCAAGGGGAACGACCTTGGATGATCCAACATATTCCCCTTGGTTTTCCGCATACCAAATCCTTCCCTTGGGATCAATACCAAGTCCCGCGGGGCTGCGCAGGCCGTTGGCGAAGGGCTCGAATTTGCCTTCGGGGGTGACACGGCAGGCCCATCCCCGGTAGCCGCCCATTGATCCCATGAAAGGGCCTCCGGCCCGCCAGGACACGCGCGGACTACCGCCGTGGGAGAGGTTCAGGGTAAAGTAGTAGTTTCCCTCGGCATCACGCACTGGTCCATGAGCATATTCGTGGTAGTTTCCGTGGAAGCCGTAGTCATCACAGACTGTTTCAAAGCGATCGGCTCTGCCGTCACCGTCAGAGTCAATCATGCGTGTGAGTTCCGGCTTTTGCATGACGACTATCTGTTGAGCTTTGTCATCTTCAATCCAGACCCCGAGGCACTCATAAGTGCCCTCAGCAAATAGGGACCATTTATTATTGCGTATTCTCCAGACACCAGCAGTCCGGGTGGCCACCACGATGGTGCCATCCTTGGCCACTCCAAGTCCCGTGGGTTCAAATAATTGGTTGCGGCCATAGAGGTCATTGGGAGATTCCCAGCTTTCCATTGCGTAGCCGGCTGGCAGCTGAAGCGGTTGACGTCCTACTTTGCCCGGGTTCTTGGAAAGGTTCTGTGGATCCCAGTTTTCCTCTCGCTCAATTTGTTGGCGGGCCACTAGTCCTCCTGACAATTGTGCGCTGAAAGTGTAAATCTTGGCCTCGTTTGGGGCCAGTGTCCAGATGCCTGCCTCGAGGTTGCCCCCCTTTATCTGTAATTCCGACAGGTTCTTGTCATTGATCTTGAACTTCTGCGGATGTGAAAGCTTGCCGCGAATGGAAATTTCAATGCGGCCGTCATCCGTGACCTGTATGGCTTGTGTCAAGGTATTGCGGCCTACGCGGAAATGGAAAAGGGGGGTGCTGCTTGCCGAGTCGAGTGAATGCCCAAGGAACTCGGCGTCCATTGAGGCTTGAAGTTGTGGGAAGTCACGCTTTTCCCATAGCCATTTTTCAATGGCGGCATGGTCTAGGACATCTGGCTCCTTGAACTCAAAGTCCACGGGGACTCCTGATTCCTGCAATGGTTGCAGTATCGCTCCTCCTTCGACATAGGCACGAGCACCTTTGCCTCGTGGTGATCCCGGCCTGCCGCGTCCCTTGCGCTCCTCGGAGAGGTTAAGGAAGCCGCCGGCCCAGATATTTCGTGCCGATAGCAGCCTTGGATCAAAGGTGTAATTCATTCCATTTGGAAGCCCTACGTGTAGGGCCCTTGCGCTGGAGCCACGAAGTGGTGCCCGAAAGACACGGGGGCGGTTGGTCACAATGACTTCGTTGGGGATTTCCAGAAGGGATTTTACTTGTGCTGCTCTCTCTCGCTTGAGCATGACCTTGGCAGGGCCGGCTGAGCCAGGGTCAGCTAGGGTGCGCAGGTAGTGCCACATTGACTCCAGGTCTTGGTCGGAGATGATCTCGTTGGTATACATGGGCATTACGGGCAGGTATGCCTTTCCCTTGGTCTGCCCTTTCTCGGCAACAGCCAGAACGTCCCAGGATTTTCGTACAGAATTGACAAAGTATTCCTTGTCGGCGGTCACTGTCTGCCGGTCTTGTTTACCAATAAATCCTACTTCACGCTTGCGGGGGGTATTGGTAAAGAGTCCGTATAGGCTTGGCCCGGTCTTGAGAGAATTATCGCTCTTTGAGACGACATGGCATTCAATGCACCCCATTGTCGTAAAGACGGCCTTGCCTTCATCGACAGCATTGAACTGTTCCTGTGCAATAGCCGGCAAACAGGTGGCGATCAAACAAAACGGAATTAAATGTTTCTTCATTACCCTTAAGCTTTTAAGCGTTGTGTCGACTGATGCCAACATTATTTGGTTTTAGATGCCGATAAGGAGCCGGGTTAAGGCTCATGTCAATGCAGTGCCCCAATGAAGTTCTCAGTGCTTTATTCATTATTTGGGTTTTTCCGCGAGGCAGGATGAGATATTTTTTTAATCGCATGTCATTTCGAAGTTGCCTGATGAGGTGACTGATTGGATAATCGCATTCATGTCTTCTGAATTTGCTGATAAGGTTGCTGTTGTTACAGGTGCGGGTCGCGGTATCGGGAACGCCATTGCGGGAAGGTTGGCAGATGGTGGGGCCAAGGTTGCTGTGATTAGTCGCACTGCCGAGAATGCCATGCGCAGTGCGGACGAGATAAATAAGTCTCATGGAGACTGTGCTAAAGCTTATGCCGTGGATGTATCGGATTTTTCTGCTATGGCAGAGGTAGGTAAGGAGGTGATCAGTGATTTCGGAAAAGTGGACATCTTAATTAACAACGCTGGGGTAACTAGGGATAACCTCATGTTGCGGATGAAAGAGGAGGAGTGGGATTTGGTTATTGATACCAACCTTAAAGGTGCCTTCAATGCCGTGAAGGCAGTTCAGCGTTCATTGCTCAAGCAATCCGGTGCTAGGATTATAAACGTTTCATCGGTAATTGGGTTGATGGGAAATGCAGGGCAGTCCAATTATGCAGCCAGTAAGGCAGGCGTGATTGGGTTGACCAAATCTCTGGCACGAGAGTTTGCGGGCAGAGGTGTTACAGTTAATGCCATCGCCCCAGGGTTTATAGTGACGGATATGACGGAATCTCTTTCCGAGGAGTTGCGTGAGGAGATTAGGGGCAAAGTTCCTCTTGGCGGCTTTGGTGAGGTAGATGACATAGCGGCGGCAGCCTGTTACCTTGCTGGTTCCGGTGGACGGTATATCACTGGACAGGTCTTATCTGTTGACGGTGGAATGGTGATGTAGCCTGCGGTCTACACTTGGTTGTTGCTATGCAGGTCGTTCATTCATCGGATTTTGTCCGGGATGCGGTTAAAAGAATCGCTGAAGCTTCGTTTGCAGCTGCTGGGGGGCCTTTTCGTCTTGCCTTGTGCGGTGGTCAAACGCCCCGTGCAATCTATGAGGCCCTTGCGGCAGAGGATCTTGATTGGCGTAATTTCATCATCACTTTTGGTGATGAGCGCTGCGTCCCGCCGGATCATTCAGATAGTAATTACCGGATGGCATGCGAGTCACTGCTTAACCGTGTGCCTATTCCCGAAGAGAACATTCTTCGGCTTAAGGGCGAAATGCCGCCTGAGGAAGCTGCCAACATTTATGAGCGAGAGTTGAGACAGCGCTCAGGTGATGAGGTGTTCAGCCATGACTTGATTTTGCTTGGCATGGGGGAGGATGGTCATACGGCATCTTTGTTTCCGGCAACAAGTGCCATTGGTGAAACTGATCGCTGGGTTGTTGCCAATGAGGTTGCGGAATTGGCAGCTTGCCGACTTACATTTACTTTCACACTTATTAACGCAGCCAGAAGAGTTCTGTTCCTTGTGAAGGGAGAAAGGAAGCGCGAGTTGGTCGAGGGGATCGCGCGAGGTAATGGGTATAATTACCCGGCGGCAATGGTGAGACCCCATGAGGGGAGTTTGCTTTGGCTAGTGGGATAATTCCTTGGAGGAGTATATTTGCTGCTCCTTTATGTAGGTAGATACTTTTCGAGTTAGAAGTTTGTCAGTGGGGTGCTGTTTTCCTATCCGGATTCGCGCCTCTGTGCTCGAGGCGGGATGGCTGACGTTGATGAAAAGGCTCCTGAAGCCTTTCTTTGCCAAAGGCTTCCCTTTTCGAGGAAAAACAATGAATGTCATTAACTCTGCTAATCGAGATGGTTTATACCATGTATGTAGCTTCTCCCACTGGTCATTGCCCAGTATCCAGAATAATTCAGCTTGTGGAAATGTTTCGTGAAAGTGTTCAGCTGCCATCCATGAATAGGAGGGAGGGACACGGTTGATTTCCCATGTGGATACTTCTGCCCAGCTGATGGTTCCAGTGGCTAGTTTGGCCATTTCAACTCTTTGCGTTGTGTTGGCAACAGGGGATTGGTTTTTGTGAGGCGATCGCCTGCACGGGAGGAAAATGACTTTGTTCAGCTTGGCAATATTACGAGCCTGTTTGGCAATTTCAACGTGGCCGCAATGAATAGGGTCAAAACTGCCTCCGAAGATTGCAATTTTCTGTTTCAATGTGGGGGTGGTTTTTTTTGATGTTGAGGACTTTTTTGTAATCACAATACTAGCAGATGAAGATGAACCTTGCATTAACGTCAGCAGGGTTCATTGCATAGGCTACATGAAGTTATCATTTTCGACTAAGTTAATGAGGCTTGCCGGTAAAGAAGCGTCTTGCCGCTCATTGAGCTCTAATATACGTCACGCCTGTAACGTTTTTCACTAAGCATTTCTTTGACATAGGCGACAGCTTCTTCCTCGGATTTTCCTCCATGCTTCGCAATAATCTGATGCAGTGCATGATCAACATCTGGAGCCATGCGCTGGGCATCGCCGCAGACATAGAAGATAGCGCCTTGTTCTATCCACTTCCAAAACTCTGCTCCGTGCTCGAGCATTTTGTGTTGGATGTATATTTTTTCTTCCTGGTCACGCGACCAAGCAGTCGTGAGTTTGTTGAGAGTGCCATCTGCAAGGTATGACTCCCATTCATCCTTATAGAAATGACATGTGTCTTCATGGATTTCACCGAAGAAGAGCCATGCGTTCCCTTGCGCGTTGGTTGCCTGACGTTCCTGCAGGAATGCACGGAACGGTGCAATGCCTGTACCTGGTCCACACATTATGATTGGGGTTTCGTCATCAGGATTAGGCAATCGGAACCCCTTTCCCGGCGTAATAAAACATGGTATCGGCGTGTCATCATCAATGCGTTCGGTCAACCAGCTTGAGCAAACGCCCTGTCTAATTCTGCCAAAGCTCTCATACTCTACGACGGCAACTGTTAGGTGAACCTCGTTAGGCTTGCTGGCGAGGCTCGATGCCACTGAATATAGCCTGACGTTGAGCTTTTTTAGTAATGCTACAAACTCCGTGGGCTGAAATTTGACCTCTGGATGCGCTTTCAGGAGGTCAATTACGCTCCTTCCCCAGAGGAAATTATTGAGCTCGATTTTTCTGTCGGGTTCCATTAGGTCCTGCCATTCCGTGGGGCCAGCTTTTTCATTGATGGCTTTCAGTAATTTCTTGTCAGGTGTGGTAATAACGTAATTTTCCGTGATGGCCTTTCTCAGTAGGGTTTCTTCTTTGTTAGGAGTTGGAACTATTTCTTCCCCGCTGAATCCAAGCGAGGAGATGATCTCTTCAACAAGCTTAGGGTCGTTTTTTGGGAGAACTGCAAGCGAGTCCCCAGGAGTAAATTCCAGGCCTGACCCAAGCAGGCTTATTTCCAAGTGCCATGTATCCTTGGCATCGCAGCCTTCTGTTAATAAGCGCGAACTGATCCTTTTTGCTAGAAGTGGATTTTTCCGGTTAAAGAGAGATTTGGATTTTGCGTCAGGCATTCTCCGAGGATGGCAGAATGCGGTAACTAATACCAGAAGATATACTCAAAGGATATGCTGAACAAAATGCTCAGGGCAAAAGGACTTGAGGTCCTCCGTCTTTTCTCCAATCCCTATAAAGCGCGTGGGAATTGCCATTTCGTGAGCGATGGATACGATGACACCGCCCTTGCCGCTTCCGTCGAGTTTGGTGACAATCAGTCCACTGAGCTCTGTGGCTTCATTGAATTGCCTTGCCTGAGCAAGTGCATTAGATCCCGTAGTGGCATCCACCACAAGAAAGATTTCATGAGGAGCAGCGGGATCTCGTTTTCCTAGTGTTCTGCGAATTTTCTTCAGTTCCTCCATTAGGTTGTGCCGGGTGTGAATTCGGCCTGCGGTATCGCAGATTAGAAAATCGCACCCCGCCTCAAGAGCTGCAGTTTGAGCTTCAAAGCACACTGAGGAAGGGTCAGCATTATTACTGCCACGTATTAATGGTACATCGATCCGATCTGCCCATACCTGTAATTGCTCAACCGCAGCCGCACGAAAAGTGTCGGCGGCGGCAAGCATCACGCTATAATTTAACTGCTTCAGATAATTGGCGAGTTTAGCAGCAGAGGTTGTTTTTCCGGTGCCGTTCACGCCAACGACAAGAATCACTTTTGTGCTTTCGGGAAGTGGGCACAGTTCAGGAGGTGAAGGGGGAATGATTTTGAGTATTTCTTCACGACAAATTGTTATGGCATCCTCAGGGTTAAGAGACCTGCCAAGATCGCGCATCCTTTCAATAATAAGGGTCGTCATAGGTAGGCCGATGTCACCGAGAATGAGGCTTTCTTCGATCTCATCCCAATCCACTTTGTCGCGTGATAAGCGTTGGAAAATTTTTTTAAAGAGTCCTGCCATATAGTCGGTAATTGGGGGGTGATCGTTATGAGGCTAGTTTCGCAGCGGTCGGGTTAGCTCATCCTTAAGACGATCTAGTATGCCGTTGACAAAGCTACCTGATTCCTCTGAGCCGAAGCGTTTTGCCATTTCAATGGCTTCATTAATGGCAACAATTGGCGGGGTTTCCTCACAGTGAAACATCTCGAAGACGGCGATTCGCAGCACGTTCCGGTCAATGGTTGCCAATCTGGGCAAAGTGAAGTTCTGCAACTTCTCTTCAATTTGCTCGTCAATCCTTTTCTGATTATTCAGGACTCCATGAACCAGTAATTCCACAAACTCTTGGTTGCGGGAATGGTCTCTGGCTAGCTTGAGTTGCTTTGTGATTTTTCTCTTTGTCGATTTTGATTCTGCACAGGCCAAGGCATTTTCGAGTCTCTTGACAAGCGCCGGAAGTCCGGCACTTGAAATTGCGAAATGGGCAGCATCAGAACCAATGTTGTATTGTTGATTATCTGCCGGGGTCTCATGGTTCAGTTGTTCCGAGGTTTCGAGGGGCTTGGAGTCATGTTCCAGGTTTGACTTGGGCGTCGGTTGTTGCTTGGCAATGCGCAAAGCGAAGAGACTCTCAGCTCCATCATGACTTCCGCTAAGGTCATGGCTGAATAAATACTGCAATGCCGTTTCGCGGCCAATTCTCCGGTTACCCATTTGCTTTAGGGGGGGATTTTGTAATCCCGGTGGAGCCGCTATCCAGCATTTGCGCGAATAGTTCAGCCATGGTGATTGCAGCCCTGGCCGCTTCGACGCCGCGGTTTTTGTCTCCAATACAGCGTTGCTTGGCCTGTTCGGAGTTTTCCGTCATGAGGACTTCGTGAATTAGCGGCGTCTGGTAATCAAGAGCTAAATTCTGAAGGGAACTGGTTATCGATGAGGCAATCAGATCGGCATGGGCAGTTGCTCCTTTGATAATAACACCTAAGGCAATTATTGCGTCCGGCTTACTGCGCTCGAGAAGGAACTTTGCGCACACGGGGATTTCAAATGCGCCAGGAACACGGTAAATAGAAACGGCAATGTTAGGCATGATTCTTTTCAGCTCGTTGCTGGTTGAATCAATCAGAGCATTTACCAGCTCCTCGTTATAGAGGCTAGCGATTATCGTAATACTGCGGCGTGATTTTATGGATCGCGGGATAGGAGAAAGGAAATTTTCGGCCATGAGGAGGATCGAAGATCGAGCTTGGGGGGAATTGAATCAACCTTTGGTTATAACTGGTGCCCCATCTTTTCACGCTTGGTGTCCAGATAGTGCTTATTGTGCGGGTTTGGTGCCTGTTTCAAGGGAACTTGTTCAACAATACTCAGTTTATGAGCATTGAGACCAACGACTTTCTTCGGGTTATTTGTCATCAGTCGGATTTGCCTCACTCCTAGATTATGAAGTATTTGGGCGCCAATACCGTAGTCTCGAAGATCCCCTGGGTAGCCTAGCTTATTATTAGCCTCGACGGTGTCGTAACCCTGCTCCTGCAGTTTGTAGGCATGGAGTTTTGCCTGCAGTCCTATTCCTCTTCCCTCCTGTCTCATGTACAGCAGGACACCTGCACCTTCCTCTGAAATCTTTTCCATGGCGGCGTGCAGCTGTCCGCCACAATCACATCTCTTTGAACTGAAAACATCCCCTGTGAGGCATTCACTATGCACTCGCACCAATACGGGCGTATCTGAATGGATTTGGCCCTTTACGAGGGCCAGATGCGCGGCATCATCAAAAGCCGCGCTATACATATGCAGATCGAATTCTCCCCAGTCCGTGGGAAGTTTAACCACTTCGATTTCCTCTACGAGTTTTTCGCGCTGTCGGCGATATTGAATCAGGCTTTCAATGGTTCCGATTTTAAGGTTGTGTGCAGCAGCTATTTCACCTAATTCCGGAAGTCGAGCCATGCTACCGTCATCATTAAGTATCTCGCATATGACTCCGACTTCTGAAAGCCCTGCAAGCCTAGCAAGATCTACGGCTGCTTCAGTGTGTCCGGCGCGTCGCAGTACGCCTCCCGGCATAGCCTGTAACGGAAAAACATGTCCAGGCTGCACGAGGTCATTTTCATTTCCGCTTGTCGAGGAGAGTATCTGAATGGTTGCGGCGCGGTCTGCAGCACTGATTCCAGTTGTTATCCCCCTAGCTGCATCAACGGATGCAGTAAAGTTTGTTTTAAATGATTCACGGTTTTTGGGCACCATCATTGGGAGGCCAAATCTCTTGGCGGCTTCCTCGGTTAGGGGGACACAGATGAGTCCTCGGCCGTGTTTAGCCATGAAATTAACCATTT
>CALCSP010000222.1 GCA_937893785.1 uncultured Verrucomicrobiales bacterium | reverse complement strand
CCAAACAGGGTGGTAATTGCAGGAGACCCGAAATCTGATTCTGCACAAAAACTACTGCGGGCAGCCCACTCAGTATACCAACCGCACAAGGTGGTGCTCGGAACGGTTGGTCCGATTGAGGAATTTGCTAGGAGTCTGGCAAAGGGAGATGACAAGGACGTTCAGGTTTACCTTTGCAAGGGCAAGCATTGTGAGTTGCCTACGGCTGATCCCGTTAAGGTTCGCCAGTTGCTACTTAAAAAGGAGTGAGTCTCTGTTTTGATTTAGTGCATAAAAAAAGCCACCGGTTTCCCGGTGGCTTTTTTGTGGAATGTTGGATGCCGATTAGGTTAGCGTGTGCCGTATACCTCGATTTCGACGTAGTGGTTCATTTCATTGGCGGTATTACCATTGGACCATAGGCGCACATAGCGTGCTTTCTTGCCGTCAACGTCAAAAATCCGTCCATGGTTGGTTTCCACCCAGGCAAGGTCTTTGCCGACACCTGCTTTTGAGGAGTTGTCGTGGTCGTTGTTGAATACGGTAACAACGCCTTCCTTGAACTCTGGATCATTTGAGACTTGTGCAATAACGTCAATGTAGGCGCGGGCATTCTTGTGGAAGTGCCACACTACAATACCGAAAATTGAAGCCTCCTCTTCGAGGTCGACTTGGACCCACTGTTTACCCGGGCCAAGCTCGGTGTAGGATCCGTCAGCGCCGTCTTTGTCACCATCACAGATCATGTCGAGATCGCCGATGATCGGTTCCGGATCACTTGAGGTCACCTCCATGTCGAGGGCAAGGTTTTCACTGCCTGCAGGAGCCTTGAGCACCAAGCGTGGTTTTTTGCTCTTGTCGAGGTTGGGTAGTTTGGCGGCCACTGGAGTGCCGACAAACATAGGTTTTGGAAAATCAATCTCCACGTCTTTCCACTTGCTCTTGTCGGTGTCCTGCGCAGTCACCGTTAAGAAGGCAGGGATGATGAGGGATGTTGCCAGAAGTAGTGTTTTTTTCATGGTTTTTTAGGTCTCTTTTCAATAATTAGTGCGGAAAGTCGCTATCTATACGACGAAATCCTCGGGTTTAAATTCGATTTTTTCGCCTTTTTCGATCGCTTCATGAATTTTCATGCAGGTGACTGTTGTCTTGAAACCCTCGATCGCCGGGCAGTTCAGGTCGTCCTGACTGCCGTTGTTGCGCACGGTGTCAAAGAAGTTGCGCAGGTGCGGTGTGTGTGGGCGTTCCTGAAACTGGGTGTGGGATGGCAATTCCCAAGGGTCGAGCCCCTTGGAGACTCGGGCATCAGTAAGGCTTGTTGCCTTGTCAGCCATCCACTTTGCGTCTTTGTCGACAGAGCGCCATGGTGCCGGGTTTTCCCAGAATTTGTGATACACTTCTTCCTGAGATAGGTCTTTTTCAATCAGTGGTTTTTGTCCGAGCCCATACTCGTCCCAGCTTTTAGCGTGGGCCTCACGGTAGATCTGATTATACTCGGTGAGCTCTGAAATAGACATGGTTCCATCCTCACCCATGAACTTCTCGAAGAACTTCTGGGAACTTGATGTGGTAAGCACCTGATAATAGGCCCTGGTCTTAAGGATATCTCCTGCTCCCCCCTTGGTGTTCCACTTTGCGCGTGGTGTTTCATACTCGAAGAAGGCCATGACGTTATCAGCATGCTCATAGCCGTCCTTGACCTGACTGACAATATCCAGCTCAGTCTGAAGTTTGGCCTTGCGCTTTGAGGACTTGGTTTTTTCAAGAGCTTCCTTGACCTCACTGGTCAACAGATCATTGAGAAATTCCCCGGTGTAGTAATCCGTGCCGCCCTGGGCAAAGATCGAGTTAGGCGTGGTGTCCAAAAGCCAGTTGAAGATATCGATCTGGTGGGCACCCAGATCGGAAATGATACCACCTCCAAATTTCTTATACATGCGCCAGTTGCGGAACTCAAACATACCCATGGCACCACCATTGAAGCCATATTTCTTCAAAATTTCGTCACTCAGAGCATCCTTGCCTTGCGGGATTTCTCTGGGGACAGAACCACCTCTGGAACGGTTCCATTGCGCACTCATGTGGGTGATCCAGCCGAGCAGGTTATTCTTGTCGTTGAGAATCTCGTTTTTAACGTGCAAGTAACGAGGGTTACTGCGGCGCTGGTGGCCGATTTGTAGAAGTTTGTTAGTTGCCCGTTGAGCTTTGACCATGTCCCTTGCCTTCTCGATGTCGTTGGACATCAACTTCTCGCAGTACACATCCAGACCCGCCTCAAGTCCCATGATGCTGTAGTGGTGGTGGGAAAAGTCCGGAGTGGCCACAATGATGCAGTCCAGATCTTCATTCTTGATCATT
>CALCSP010000221.1 GCA_937893785.1 uncultured Verrucomicrobiales bacterium | reverse complement strand
GCTCGGGTGTTGGCTCGGGTGTTGGCTCGGGTGTTGGCTGACTTGCAGTATCAACGGAAGGCGACATCTGTTTTCTCTCACAGGATGCCAAAAGGACAACCGCAGAGACTAACACTGAGATTACGGTTTTGTTAAAAAGCTTGTTTTTCATTTTGCAAAGGAAACTCTCCATCAACGTCTTTACCATTTCAGCTCGCCATTTTGCACTTTGGCAGGCAATTGAATAGCGCCACGGCAAAAAGGCCCCCAGAGTTGATCATAGATTATGAATCCTAAACGAGGCATCGCCTCGCAGCAAGCACCGTTCAAGCTATCCTAATACCAAACCGAAACTAGATCCGCGAAACCTTACCTCCATAACAGCTGTTCACAAAAGCTTTAGAGACGACATTCCTCCGTCAGGCTTAAAAACCTGTCCGGTAATAAAATGCGCTCCTTTTCCAAGAAGAAAATGGACAAGCTGAGCAACCTCTTGAGGATCTCCCACTTTATTGAGAGGATGCCTTTTGGCAGAAGCCAAACGTTTTTCTTCACTGCTAAGTAAACTTGATGCTAGCGGTGTATCAGTAAGCGAGGGAGCGATACAATTAACCCTTACCCGAGGAGCTAACTCAGCTGCAAGAGACCGAGTTAAACCTTCAATAGCACCTTTTGCTGCACTAATACTTGCGTGAAAGGGAAGACCAGTCTGCACAGCAACACTGGAAAAGAGCACCACTGAGGGATGCTGCCCTCTGGAGAGAGCTGGCAGAGCTTGCTTCATGAGACCAACAGCTCCTAATACGTTTATCTGGTAATCATGTAAGTATTCTTCTTGTGTAATTCTTCCAAAAGGCTTCAGGTTAATGGACCCGGGACAATAAATAACAGCATCAAGGCTTTCAGGTAGATCAAGGGGAATGTCTGGGGAAAAGGCATCAAAACTCACACCTTGTATCCGTGGGTCCACAGACAATTTTTCAGGCGACCTACATGCACAGTAAACTCTGACATTGTCCTCGATGAGTAAATTCAACGTCGCTTCACCTATTCCAGATGTACCGCCAGCAATGAGAATATTTCGCTTCATAAACTTTTATACTTAATTCATTCGTATCTGATTTTTAATGCACTCAAGGCCGAAAATACTTACCGCAACTCCCCTTGACGCACAGACATGATGCGGATCCTCAAGGATTTTTTGTTGCCCGTTCCATATCAGAGGAATCGTCGAATAATTCTCCAAATTGGCACGATGGTAATGGTAAGGCGCATGATGAACACGCCCTCTTTTGAGTAAGCCTTTCTTTTGGCAAAAACAGAAAAGCACATACCGCTCCAAAAGAAAAAACTCGAGAGTCCCTGGCTTGGAAATACTAGGCGGACCATCAATTTGGTAACGGTAGTGTGCACTTCCACTGTGCCCCCGTCGACGAGCTCGGACATCAATCCAATCATCATGTGATGCCTGAATCTCAGCATCACAATAAGCCAATTTAAATAAGTTCCTACCAAGTGTGCATGCTAGAGGCTGGTTGGCATCCAACGAAAAAAACCACACACCGGGTACTCCCAATTCATCAAGCACGTAAGTGCGAACATTCAACTCTATGAAGTTTGACAGACCTGGTAGCGGAGGAAGAAACCGTGGACGTACATTTTTCATAAAAAAAGGCACAATTCCTATCCAGGCTTTCCCCTCAAAAAGATCAACTCTAAGCCCGGGTGGAAGTAAACCGGAGACTGATGAGGAGGGAACCTCCCAGTGAAGAAATAACAATTGCTCCCAAGACTGATACATCAAAGGAGATGCCTTCGGGCGCATGCAATTCTCTATTCTTGCCGAAAGATTGGGAACCGGTCTTTCATGCGTATAGTCCGGATTTTTTGCCAATGTCTTTGCACCAGACATAATTAACATGTCGGATGATACGCCAGAAAGAACAGCTTCAGACCTAAGATGCCTAAAATATTCTAAATATTTCCGCTAAGTTTTATCGCTGATAAACAAGTCCTCAGTTGCCAGTTACAATTAGCCCGCATGATTTTTTGTATTACATGACCACCCCCGAGAAGAAATTTTCTCCATATCTCACACCAAAAGAAATACGCACCTCTCAGAAGGGGCTGACAATTTGTCTGCTAAAGACTGAAATCAAAAAAATGCGCAAAAAAGAACAATAATCCTTTATTACTCGACTGGAACCACTCTAAGAAACCGCTCCCGGTCAAACTCAGGAACAAACGGCTCGGTTAAACGGTGGGTATAATCCGTGGCCCGGGAAACACTCCCAATGAAATCCCAATTCGAAAGGTCACTTGAAACCTGTAACTGATAGTTTTCACCTATTTCACTGCCAAACACCAAGCTCAGTCTCCCGTCCGCCTCCATTTCAACGGAAAGTCCCTTCAGGTAAAATCTGTCCCTGACATCGGAAATGCGAAAAATACTGTTCGGATTCGTTCCTGAGGCATCTGTCGCAAAATAGAGCTCACCATCTTCATCCTCCCCAAAGGTGGTCACCCTAGTTGATCCTGAGAACAATGAACGAACCTCCCATCCCTGCTGCCCATTGGGACGTATACCATGAAAATCACCAATATAATAATCGACATAGAAATACAAGCCATGCATACGCGGATAACGCGCTCCCCGGTAGACATACCCTCCAGTAACTGACCTGCCCATACTTCGCCCATACTGGTGAACCGGGATTACCGGTTCTCCGGGAACAATCCCCGTAGTAATATTCTCAAGAGCTCCCTCAAAGAACCGCCAACCGTAATTCTCACCACCGGAACTGTCTGCAGGCTGGAAATTGATCTCCTCCTGAGCACCTTGCCCAACATCTGCAATCCATAGGTCTCCTGTTTTGCGATCAAATGAAAACCGCCAAGGATTTCTTAATCCGAGTGCCCATATCTCATCAAGTGTCGACGCATCACCGACAAAGGGATTATCGCTTGGAACGGCATAGTTTTTTCCTGGATCCGGAACACCCTCAACATCTAGACGCAGTATCTTCCCCAATCGCGTGCTCCGGTTTTGTGCCCTATCCCCCGGGTCATTGCCACTGCCCCCATCTCCGAGTGCCATGTAAAGATAGCCGTCTGCAGCAAATTGAATTTGACCACCGTTATGGTTACTAAACGGCTGACTCTGGGTAATAATGACCTGCTCTGAACTCGTTAGCGCTCGATTAGGATCAGATGGATCAACCAAGAACCGGGACAAGGTCAGTCCCTGCGACCCCGTATAGCACAAATAAAAATACGGATTCTCGATACTTCCAAATCCGGGCGGAAACGCGATGCCCAGAAGTCCCTCTTCATTACTTGAATCATCAACCCTCGCCTCAATATCAAGAAATGGCACCGTCAACAAAACTCCCTGTTTGATGATCCTTACCCGTCCCGGCTTCTCAACAACAAACAATCTGCCACTCCCATCACCACAATGCTGGATATCAACCGGCCGCTCTAAGCCGCTTACCACAGGATCCGCTCGCAAAACTGGCCACTGTGTATCATCCGCCACCAATTGCGGCATCATGATCAAATCGCTACTACTCAAGCCATCATTTACCCCCTGCACAGCCAAGATGTTATCTCCCTCAACTAGAGCACCAATCGAACTAGTGACATCAAACGATTCAAAACGCTCAGCTTCATCGTCACTGTGCCCAGCGGAAGCAAGAGCATTCCAGACCGGTGATTGGACGTCCACATTACTTGAGGCAACCCTCACGTTATTAATCCAAGCAACAAAACCATCATCATATTTCATTCGCAGGGTTAATGATCGAATACTACGCAGATCCTGCTCAGTCACTCGGAATGGTATTCGAATAAAAACAGATCCTACCTGTGCGCGCATCTGCTCAACATCAATCCCAATCAAAGGTCGATAACGATCACCGTTAGAGGTGTCATACCCAATGCCTGTAACTCCAGTCTGCCACTGGCTAATGTTGGTCGGATTCGCGATACCTCTCCAAGTCTCACCCAATATGTTACCTCCATTTTCCAGTGAGGGCACCAAAGCGCTGGCTTCAGCCCCTTCATCAATGAGTATGGATGGAGCCGCTGATAAATCGGCAACCAATAAAAATGCAAAGGCGCAGACCGTCCTTTTTACTATGCAATTCATAGAGTGACTCTACTCCAGAGACCTGAAGCTAGGCAAATGATCATCGCTGGCTAAGGATTCGGAAAATAAACTGGAAGAAACATTTTTTTTCTTATCGCCATGAGGCTTCCCCAACTCCGTCTCAGAAACATTTCCAGGGGGGCTAAGCAATGGTGGCGTAATGGAATAGGAAGAATTCCTTACAGCATCTGCCTCACCCCTTAAGGCCTGTTTTGCTAAGAAAACACAGTAACTAAATCCCCCTCCAATGAGCAAGATTACCAGCATCCTGACAAGCATGGAATTACCACCCGCTATCTTCTTCCTCGATCTCCTGCCACCCTGCAGGATCACAGATGCCAATTCTCCAGGCTTGGCGACCGAAACTGCTGCAGGATCGCTTCTGGTGAAAGGGTTCTCAAAGGGCTTCACCCCCGGAACTTGAGGTCCAGGAAAAGGAGCT
>CALCSP010000220.1 GCA_937893785.1 uncultured Verrucomicrobiales bacterium | reverse complement strand
GCTGAGCCGGGGCTGTGGATGCAGGATGTTCCTGATCCTGAGGTGCGTATTAATGATGTGTTGATAAAAGTGGATCGTGCCGGAATCTGTGGCACCGACCTGCATATTTACCATTGGGATGAGTGGGCTCAGGGAGAGGTTCCTGTGCCTCTAGTAATTGGGCATGAATTTGTCGGAGAAATTGTTGAGCTTGGTTCGAGTGTTCAGGATTTCAAGGTGGGAGATGTCGTGAGCGGGGAGGGGCATTTAGTATGCGGTCATTGCCGAAACTGTATGGCTGGTCGCCGTCACCTTTGTGCTGAAACACGTGGTGTTGGAGTGAATCGGACGGGAGCCTTTGCAGAGTTTATTTCCCTGCCTCAGACTAATGTGTGGTATCATGACCAATCACTGAATCGAGATGTGATGGCGCTATTTGACCCTTTTGGAAATGCAGCACATACCGCTCTTTCCTTTGATACGCTGGGCGAAGATGTGCTGATCACCGGTGCAGGGCCAATTGGTATCATGGCCGCGGCAATATGCAGGCATGCGGGGGCACGTCACGTGGTGATAACCGACCGCAATGAGTTTCGCCTGAACTTGGCTGAGGGGATGGGAGCGACCCGGACCGTGAATGTCGAACAGGAGAATCTTGCTGAGGTTCAGCGTGAACTCGGCATGCAGGAGGGATTTGATGTCGGGCTGGAGATGTCCGGCAATCCAAATGCATTCAGGGATCTTCTTTCCAACATGTGCCATGGCGGCAAGATTGCCCTGTTGGGGATTCCAGGAAAGGATATTGCCATTGACTGGAATAAGGTCATCTTCAACGGATTGACCATTAAGGGAATCTATGGCCGGGAGATGTATGAGACTTGGTATCAGATGACATCAATGCTTCAGAGTGGCTTGGACATATCCAATGTGATCACCCACCGGTTTCACTTTCATGATTTTCAGAAGGGCTTTGATGTCATGCAGGGTGGGGAGTCAGGGAAAGTGATTTTGAATTGGTAACCACTAAACGTCTTGCTGGTTGCAGACAGATAACAAGACCGTGTGTTATTCGAGGTGTCATATTATGTGAACTCCTTTGGATCTCTGGCATAATCAGCATTTGAAGGATGGAGATTTTGGCGGCCTTCCTTGTAGAAACCAACCCATTCTGCCAACCTTCTGCCAAGTCGTCTGCAGGTTTGTTTTTCCTTTTCCTCACGCGGTTCTCCTGCAATCACGGCACCATAATGCGGAGTAAGTCCCTTGCCGACGTAGTCAGTTACGCCAAAATAAAGAAAGCCAAAGTTGAGCAGGACGGTGGCCATAGCATTGCAAGCGGTCTCATTGCCGCCGCCCCATCCGGCAGAAGAAGAAAATGTGCAGGCAAACTTTCCATCCACTTTTAGCCACTTCTTAATGGCTTCAGTGTCCCACCATTTCTTAACTTTCCAGGCCATGGAACCCATGTTTGTGGGAGAGCCAAGCGCAATGCCATCACACCACTGGAGATCCTCTACAGTTGCTTCATCGGTCGTCAATTTCCTAATTTCCATACCGCTTACAGAGGCTGCCCCTTCCGCGACGAGGTCGGCCATCTTTTCCGTGTTGCCGGTATTGCTGTGGTAGAGAACGAGGATATTGCCCATAACTTAATAATGTTGATGGTGGTGTTTGGTGCAGGTGTAAGGCAGCATTGCCCCGTGGAGGGGGCACGCTGTCGATTGTAGTCAGGATTAATTGGACCGTTTTATAGCCTAGGTGATGGCGCTTGGGGAAGACAATTCCCGGTTGCTGTTACTCGGACTCGGGGCGATAGCTTAACAAGTGTCAGCGGGATCGGACGATATTTTTACCACACTAAAGGGGGCAGCGATGGGCGCTGCTAATGTGATCCCGGGAGTTTCCGGCGGGACGATTGCCTTCATTACCGGGATTTACGAGCGCTTAATCAATGGCATTAAGTGCTGTAACATTCAGGCGATTCGCTTATTGCTTGGTTTAAAATTCAGGGAGTTTGCTACACATGTTGACCTGCGTTTTATGATTGCCGTGGGGTTGGGTGCTTTGCTGAGTGTTGTCAGTCTGGCAAAGCTCCTCGAGTATCTTTTTGACCATTATCCGATCCTTATCTGGGCATTTTTCTTTGGCCTGGTTGTGGCTTCCATCTGGGGGGTAGGCAAAATGGTTGCCGCATGGAGCATCGGCGCCCTAGCATCCGTTTTGTTTGGTATAGCGATGGCGGTTGGTGTGCTGTTGCTTCCGCATTCCTCCGGCAATGACAATGCACTGTATTTGTTCTTTTGCGGGATTGCGGCAATTTCCAGCATGATCATACCGGGCGTTTCTGGCTCGTTTGTCCTTCTTATTATGGGCAACTATATGCTGGTCCTAGGTGCCGTCGGGAACCTGGACCTGAATGTATTGGCTCCGTTTGGCGCGGGATGTGTTGTCGGCCTGGTTGTCCTTTCCCACTTTCTGTCATGGGTTTTCAAGCGCTGGCACGATATTGCCGTGGCATTGATCACCGGTTTTATTGTAGGTTCCCTGGTGTTGATATGGCCATGGAAGGATGAGATCTATAAGCAGGATGAGGGTGGATCCTATATTGTCAGGAATGAGGAACGAATGGTATTTGCACGTTCCGGTTCGCTGCAGGCGGTTGAAGAGGAACTGGAGGATGGTGAGCGACTGGTGAGTGCAGGGTATGAAAACTGGAAGCTTCCGGATACCGGTGAAAAACAGACATGGATTGCGATGTTGTTGATGCTTACAGGGGCCGGTTCCGTCTTAGGGATAGAGAGGATCGGTGGGAAACGCAGCAGGGGTGATGATGAAGGTATTGCTTAGTCTTTCTTTGATGTTCCTGGCAGGGTGTTCTGCCGTGCAGGACAAGCGTGAACCGCTCGTTGTTGGGATGGAACTTACCTACCCTCCCTTTGAGTTTGTTGATGAGCAGGGTAATCCTGACGGTGTCAGTGTGCGCATGGCGGAGGCGTTGGCTGATTACCTGGACCGTCCTCTTAAGATCGAGAACATCAAGTTTGATGCGCTCATCACCGCATTGAAGTCAGGCAGTATTGATTGCGTCATCTCCTCAATGACGGCCAATGATGAGCGCAGAAAGTCCATTGATTTCTCGGATCCCTATGTCACCACTGGGTTGGCAATGCTTGTCGGCAGGGATTCCGAAATTGAAGGCCTGGATGACCTGAAGAAGCCAGGCAGGATTGTTGTGGCAAGGCTTGGCACGACCGGGGAAAACTTTGTTCGCCAACATCTTCCGGATGCCAAGTTGAATACCATGCAGGAGGATCCTGCCTGTGCCCTGGAGGTTGCGCAGGGCAAGGCGGATGCCTGGATCTATGACCAGCTTTCCATATTCCAGCATCACAAGAACCATGCCAAGACCACCAGGGCACTCCTTACCCCGCTAAGGCCGGAACAATGGGCAATTGGCCTGCGCAAGGGCAAAGATGGTGAGGTGAATGCCTTAAGGGGTTCGGTGAATGTGTTCCTGCGCCAATTTCGGGAATCAGGCGGGTTTGAAAAGCTGGCCGGGCGTTACCTGAAGGAAGAACGGCAACTTGTCAGTGAACTAGGAATTCCATTTATATTTGATTCTGCGCCAGTCACGAAGAAAACCGATCTGGAGGTGGACCCAGGTAAAACGCAATCGCTTGAGGTTGACTGGCTCTTTATTTTACTGGTTGGAGTGTTGATAGCCGTAACGATTTTTGCATTCTGGAGGTTGACCATGGAGGGCAAGGCACCGGCCGGCGGACCTGGTGAACTCCTGGGTTATGCAGTGCTTTGGCTTCTGGTAAGCGGCCTGTGCTATTTTGTTTTCGCTTCACTGAACCAGACCTATACCTGGAACTGGGAGGGAATCTGGCTCAGGCGCTGGCAGTTGTTTGGCGGGTGGTTCAGGACGATATGGATATCCCTTGTTGCCCTGGTATTATGTGCGGGGGTGGGAATAGCTCTGGTCGCCGGTTCCCGATCAAAAATCCGGCCATTGCGGTTTTTTTGCCGGGCATATACCGAGGTTGTGCGCGGAAGTCCGCTGTTGGTGGTCCTTCTCGTCGGCTATTACGTGATTGCCCAGGCCTTCCATGTCAATGACCGCATTCTGATCGGAGTGATACTGCTTGCTCTGTTTGCCGGTGCTTACTTGGGGGAAATCCTTCGTGGCGGCATCGAGAGTATCGGCAGGACGCAGTTTGATTCTGCCAGAGCGGTTGGATTTTCTTCAATCCAGGTATTCCGCTACGTGATCCTGCCGCAGGCTATTCGTCGCGTTTTGCCGGCGGTGGCCGGGTTGTTTATCATATTGGTCAAGGATTCCTCGCTGCTTTCGCAAATCGCCGTTGAGGAATTTACCAAGCGCAGCGAGAGTGCGAGATCCGCCACATACACGGGCCTTGAAGCCTATATTCCCCTTGCCATTGGCTATTTGCTGATCACGATCCCCCTTGCCTACATGGCTACCTGCCTTGAAAGGAGGTTTTCCTATGAAAGTTAGCGCTTCGGGATTGCACAAGGACTATGCAGGGACAAAAGCCCTCGACGGGATCGACCTTGATGTTGATGGGGATGTGTCAGTGCTGGCGCTGATCGGTCCCTCTGGAGGGGGAAAATCAACGCTGTTAAGGGTTCTGGGTGGGCTGGAGATTCCTAACAGTGGAAGTGTATCCATCAGTGGCAAGAATATGGATTTTGGCAGTGAGGCTGCGCTCCTTGCCCACCGGCGATCCAACGGGTTCCTGTTCCAGAGCTTCAACCTTTTTCCGCACAAGAGTGCCCTTGCCAATATTTCGCTCCCGCTTGAGAAGGTTCATGGCCTCTTGGAATCAGAGGCGAGGGAAAGGGCCATGGATGCCTTGAAGCGTTTTAACCTGACTGAACACGCCGCTAAGTTTCCTGCCCAGTTGTCTGGTGGACAACAGCAGCGAGTGGCCATTGCACGGGCTATTGCCCACGGTCCGGGACTTTTGTTTCTAGATGAACCCACTTCAGCCCTTGATCCAGAGATGACCGCTGAGGTGCTGGACCTGATTGCGGAATTAAAGGAGAGCGGGCAGAACATTGTTCTTTCAACGCATGAAATGGGATTTGCGCGGCAGGTTGCCAATCAGGTTGCTTTTTTAGCAGAGGGAAAAATTGTGGAGATAGGTGACGCAGCAAGTCTTTTTGATGCTGCCAAGGACCCGCGGTTACAGCATTTTCTTTCCCGTGTGATGCGCTATTAAGCTCTACTGGTTGATGACAATCTTTAAACGAACTTGTTGCGTGATTGACGAGGGAATAGGTGATGTTGATCTCAAAGTGACCAACTGACGACCGTCTTCCATTGGCAATGGATTACCGAAAGGAACCGTATTTGTTGTCCAGGTGGTAAAATCATTGGATGTTTGACCCGTGATCTCGAGGTCATTTGCACCCGTGCGCGCTGGAAACCGAATGGCAATGAAGTCATTACCGTTGTCGCTCACAACAAAGGTTTCAATTTCGGATCGGCTGTCGTTATTATTAGGGTCAGTTCCGAACGCGTATTCCATGGAGTTAATAATGGAGTCGGAGTCCGGATCTGCTTCGGGTGCGGTGATTGATTCAAAACCGGGTGAAGTAGGATCGAAGTTTTGCGCGATCCAGGAGGAGTATCCTCTGGTGCGAATGAATCCGCCTGGGCTTCCGTCGATTTGTCCTGAGCTTTGCCAGTTTTCCGGCAGGGAGTGATCAGGATTGCTGTCGGGGGATATCAGTTCCAGTGAGAAACCGTCACCATCTGCGGATTCAGGCCAGGGTGATTCGTCAGTGTACACAAAGCTCTTAATGACTTCACCATTGGCAGCAATCAGGGTAATGCTCTCACCGTTATTGCTTAGCTTGCTGTCATTATCAATCTCCCCGGCTATTCGGTCTCTGATTGAGGGGCCATAACGTGCAACCATTGCTTCCGCATTCTCTACGATGAGCACGGATTCTCCCGGTGCGAGAGTGCGTACCGGGCTGTTAAGAACAAATTCAAATTCTATTCCCTGTGAGAACCGGGTTCCAACAAGGTCGATGGATGCGGTGCTTATATTCTGTAGTTCAATGAACTCAAAGTCTGTGCGACTGGCAGCGGCAGACAGCTCTGCCTGACCTGCTGGTGGGCGCGGCCGGTAGCTGAATTCACTAACTACCAGGTTCTCAGCAGTTGCCAGTTGACCAACTAGAAATGTCGCTTCCGTTAGAGCTGACCATTCATTGCGCTGAGGGGAGAATGCCCTGGCATTTACAACGCTGCTTTGATCCAGTGGGAAAGCTTCAGCGTAAAGTAATGCTTCTGGTGATGCCCCAGCTCCTCCAATGGCCTTGGTTGCGCTGAGTCTTGGGAGGCAGAGGAGATCACTACTGGTTGATGAGGAATTCAATGCCTGTATAGCAAGCATATTGTTGCCTTCACGAAGCAGGTCTCTGAACTCGGAGATGTCGTAATCCTGAAACACGACAGCTTGGGTGTCTGCATGTATAGCCGACGCTGCAGAATTCCAAGTAGGATTGACAGGGGCATTGGGGGAGGCTGCTACACGTGTACCGTTGATATAGGCAATAAAGGCATCATCATACTTCATCGAAAGTACAAGTTGGTTAAAATCGGGTAGATTTACATCTGCGCCAACCGTGAACGGAATTCGCACGAAAACGCTCGGGTTGACTCCTGACATTGCTACGACATCAAGATTGATAAGAGGCTGATAGTTTGTGCCGCTTGTCTCGTACCCGATTCCTGTTTGTCCATTGCTCCACTGGTTAGAATTTTCTGGCGGAACAATATTTGTCCATGTTCCTTCGAGTATGTTGCCTCCATTGGCTACTGAGGGGATGAGGGCTTCGGCTGCAGCTCCCTCATCGACTAGAATAAGCGACTCCAGTGTAGGAGGAAGGTAGGGGTCGCTGCCATCAAGTGTGTAGTATATCTCTGTGTCACCAGCGCTCATGCTGAGGTTAAAATCGGCAGCGACAGCCCCCCCGTGCTGATTGAAAACGGGAGCCTGCGTATCGGGGTAGAGTCCTCGAGAGCGAAATTGTTCCAATACGGTGGCAGTTCGTCCCGGTATGTAGGTATTTCTGATCCAGAAAACTTCATTGAGCCATGTTTCGTTGCGGGTAAAGGGCGTGGGAAGAAGAGTTCCTTCATCTCCCCATCTAGCGGATTCGCAAACCATGGGGTTGCGTAATTCAGTCCACATCGCATCCCATCGGGCTCGGTTTCTTTCTACTGACATAGTTCCTCCATTAAAAAAATGGTGGTGAAGACGATCTGCAAAGCGCAGTTGGAAGGGGGGGTATGAAAGAAGTGCGCCGTAGAACTCCACAGGTGACCCTACGTTATTGGCGCCGGTAAGATCAAAATCAGTGACCCCCTGGTCGGGTGGGTTTGCCGGGTTTAAATTAAACATCAAGTGGGTTCCCATTGACATTTCTGCATCCCATGTAAAAAAGCGGAAGGTGCCGACTTT
>CALCSP010000219.1 GCA_937893785.1 uncultured Verrucomicrobiales bacterium | reverse complement strand
TACGGTAAGCTCTGCGGAAAACGAGCTCGCAGACATCCCCGGCCTTTGTGGCATTGTGAACGGTTCCGTTTTACCCGGCCACTATGGCATTGAAGCAGGTCAGAGTGCTGTGGGTGACATTTTCCTCTGGCTGGTTCATCATCTCGTACCTGAAAGTTACGGCAGCACTCCTGAGGAGAAATTCAGCAACATGGAGAAGGCCATTGGCGATTCCAAACCCGGATCCAGTGGGCTCCTTGCTCTCGATTGGAATAACGGTAACCGTACCGTGCTTGTCGACACAAGACTTTCGGGCCTCCTGCTTGGGCAAACCCTTCACACTGAGGCACACGAGATTTACCGTGCCTATATCGAAGCAACAGCCTTTGGAGCACTCACGATCATTCGCCGAATGGAGGAATACGGGATTGGCATTCATGAAGTCATCACGACAGGCGGACTCGCTGTTAAAAATGCAACACTGATGCAGATATATGCCGACGTCCTGGGCCGCCCACTCAAGGTAGCTTTAAGTGATCAGACCTGTGCCTTGGGAGCAGCACTCTTCGGCGCCGCATCAAGTGGAGCGTCAAACTTAAACGAACTGCAGGAAAATTGCGCAAAAGTGCGTGACATCACCTATCAACCGATACCCTCACACCAGCAGGTATATGAGCGTATTTATTCGCTCTACGAAAATCTTCATGACAGCTTTGGGACCGCGCAATGGGAGGGTAAGCTGAACCATGTCATGAAGGAGCTGATCCAAATACGCGAAGAGCAACGCTAATGGACTTATTCCGGCTATCCTGAGACCGTTTCAGTTTTCTAAATTCCTGAAAAGGAAGGGCGTATTTAGCCCCGGGTCACCAAGCTAATTTAAAAATCGTAATCAGTGGTTGAAGAACCACTGATTACTCTTGGCGCGCTCAGCGCATCTTGAGTTATTGCCGGGCACCTGCTAAGAATTTCAATATCATAGGATATACACCCACTAGGAATCGAACCTAGACCTGCGGCTCCGGAAACCGCCGTACTATCCATTATACTATGGGTGCCTTGATTTGAAGTTATGATCCTAAGCGAGCAGGCAATTCCGTGCAACCTTGGTAATTCGAAGCTTTCGAAAAAAAGGTGTTCGCTTTACATTACATAAAGCCACGCAAATAGTGAACGCCCACTGGATGATTCAGGCAAAAGACATTGTTGTTATCAAATTTGGTTCGGGCATCCTTACCCGACCGGATGGCATGGCTCTGGATGAAAACCAGATCGGGGAGCTGATTGGCTCCGTTGCAGCCCTTCACAGCTCTGGTATACAGCCGGTCATCGTTTCCAGTGGTGCGGCTGCCGCCGGGATGATGAACTTTGGGTTTGAGCAACGCCCTCAAGACCTTTCAACCCTTCAAGCATGTTGTGCCGTCGGACAAACTCGTCTGATGCAAATCTATTCTGAAATTTTGGGTAAATCTGATCTTAACGTGGCCCAGTTGCTCCTTGATAACGAAGATTTCTCAACTCCAAACAGGCGCAAGAATGTCCTCAATACCATAACGACGCTCATTGAATTGGGTGGAGTGATTCCAATCGTTAACGAAAATGACTCGGTCGCGGTTGAAGAACTCAAGTTTGGGGATAATGACACGCTCTCCGCTCAGCTTTCGTGCCTTGTTGATGCCGCCCTTCTCATCCTTTTAACTGGAGTTGACGGACTAAAAAACAATAACGGCGAGATTCTCAATTCTGTACATGATATTGATGACGTTACTCGATACGTTAGACCGGAAACCGGAAAGTTTTCTGTGGGAGGAATGGCAACCAAACTGGAAGCCGCCAGGGTGGCAACCGAAGCCGGAATCCCTGTGTTTATAGCCAATGGGAATCATCCCGGACAAATACCGGAGATTGTTGCCGGCGACGGCATCGGCACTAGATTTCATGCCAATTAATGAATCCATGACAATTAAGGAACAAATCCTGGAAATGGGCGCGAATGCCTTGAGCGCATCACGCCAACTATCCACTCTATCAACAGAGGCAAAAAACACCATCCTCTTGGCAATGGCTGACAGCCTTGAGGCATCCGCTTCGGAAATCCTCCCCGCAAATAAACTGGATATTGATGCCGCAAAAGCCAATGCATTGACCTCCGCCATGGTGGACCGCCTCAGGCTTGACGAGCAAAGACTGGCAGCCATAGCCGACGGCATTCGACAGGTCGCCTCGCTCCCCGATCCTGTTGGAGAAGTGATGTCCAATTGGCAGCGCCCTAACGGAATCGATATCACACAATTAAGAGTGCCCATCGGCGTGATCGGAATCATTTTTGAATCCCGTCCCAATGTCACCAGTGATGCAGCTGTCCTTTGCCTTAAGGCAGGCAATGCAACGATTCTTCGTGGCGGAAGTGAAGCAATCCACTCCAACCGAGCAATCGCTGCCGCGCTTCAATCAGGCGGTGAGTCTGCCGGATTACCTGCAAATAGCATCCAACTTATTCCATTCACCGACCGGGAAAGCGTGCAACACCTGGCTGAAATGGATCAATACCTTGACCTGATCATTCCCCGGGGCGGAGCTGGTCTTATTGAGAAAGTCGTATCCTTGGCGCGCATGCCCGTCATCAAACACTATGACGGGATCTGCCACGTTTACGTAGATCGTGAAGCGGATATCGACATGGCCACCTCCATCACCGTGGACGCCAAGACTCAGAAACCAGGTGTGTGCAACGCACTTGAAACCCTCGTTGTACATAAGCAAATCGCTCAAGACTTCATCCCCACAGCTTTTGCCGAGCTTAAGAAACGCGGCGTCGAACTGCGCTGCGACGAAACAGCATTGGAAATCGCAGGCATTGATGACTTAAAGAAAGCGGAAGAATCGGACTGGAGCACGGAATACCTTGACCTCATTCTATCTGTCAAGGTTGTTGATGACCTGAGCTGCGCGATAGAACACATCAATGAATTCGGCTCTCAACACAGCGACTGCATCGTTACAGCCGATCAGTCCCGGGCTGATCGGTTTCTTCAAGAAATAGACTCAGC
>CALCSP010000218.1 GCA_937893785.1 uncultured Verrucomicrobiales bacterium | reverse complement strand
GGGCAGTGAACTGGACCCTTCGGTTGTGGAGGAGGATATTAAGACACTTTACGCAAGTGGGCACATAGACAATGTCCGGGTTCTCACAGAACCGCATGATGGAGGTGTGCGTGTTATTTTCCTGGTGCAAACACGTGCGATTCTCGGTGAGGTGGTTTTTATCGGAAATTCACTTCCTGCTAATAAGCTTCGTAGCGAAACGGAACTCGATATAGGCAAGCCTTTTAATGACGGGCTTCTCGAGAAGGCTCGTGAGAACATCAGGGATTACTACAAGAAGAAAGGATTTCCCAATGTGGAGCTGACATACAAAGTCGATGGTGCCAAGCAGCCTGGTTTCTCAAGGGTTTCATTTGTCGTAACCGAGGGAGTTCACGAAAAGCTTAACCAGATTAAGTTTTTTGGTAATGATTCCATTTCGGATAGCGAATTGGCCGGGCAGATGCACGTCAAGACTGCTAGAGTCTTTAATATATTTAAGAAACAGAAGGGCATCGATACTGCTGTGCTAGAGGAGGATGTTGCGCGCGTAGAGGGTTATTATCATGACAGGGGTTTTATCAATGCTCGCGTGACTGATGTGAAGAGGGAACCTGCCGGCGACAAGGTGAATTTGGTTCTGCACATCAGTGAGGGAGGGAAATACACGGTGAATAAAGTGACTGTTACCGGTATTGAGGCCATATCACAGAAAGATGTGATTCCTCTTTTGGAGATGAAGTCGGGGGTAGTCTACTCGGCATCCGGAATCAAGACTGACCTTAAGGGCTTGCGTAAATATTACGGCAACAATGGTTATTCCAATGTGCGCATTGTACCTCGCATTAATGATGCCGGGGGAACGTCTGTTAACATTGAGTATGGTGTATCCGAAGGAGTGCAGACGACCGTTGAACTGGTGAATATAAGCGGTAACGACAAAACGCTGGACAAGGTCATTCGAAGGGAGTTGGTGCTCGCACCGGGAGATGTCTTTAGTCAGGATTATGTGGAAGTCAGTCGTAACCGGCTGATGGGCCTTGGATTTTTTGAGTCGGTTGACATTACACCAACCGCCGCCGCGACTCCACATCACACCGACCTTAATATCACAGTCCGGGAGAAATCTACCGGTTCAGTCAACTTTGGTGCTGGATTCAGCTCGATTGATAATCTGGTGGGATTTGTGGATGTGATGCAGACCAATTTCCGCCTTTTTGGACGGCCTAAAACTGGCGGTGGAGAAAAAGTCCGTCTTGGGCTCAAGTATGGAACCCGACGTAAGGATTTTCAGTTTGACTACACACAACCCTGGCTTTTTGACCAGAAGCTCGCATTGGGTACTGGAGTTTATTACCGAGACCTTTTGTTCTTATCGGATAAATATGATCAAACTGTGATGGGAGGGTATACCAGTTTGCGGAAACCACTGGGGGAATACACCTCCATTGCCTTTAAGGCGAATCTGGAAAATTATGAGATTGATGTTGAGGATGATGCCTCTGATATCCTGATGGAGGAAGACGGTGAATACTCAAGAGCTCTCTTGGCATTGACGTATGTCTGGGATACTCGAGATAGTCAGTATCTTGCCCGCAGGGGGCATCGCGTTTCAGTGGGGGTTGACGGGTCTTTTGGGGATGTGGAAACCTATGGGCTTCAACTCTCAGCGGCCAAGTATATTCATTTGCCCTTTGATACTGTTTTAACCCTCAGCGGCAAGTATAGGACAGTTGGTGGTAGTGATGATATCCCGATCTTTGAGCGTGAGTTCCTTGGCGGCGCAAATAACCTGCGCGGTTATGAATACCGCGAGGCTGCTGGAAGCGCTCTCAGGGATGATCAGGGGGAGCCCCTTGGTGGACAGACTGCTGCTTCATTCACAGCAGAATACAGTTTCCCGATCGCCAATTTCCGAAAGTTGCGAGGCCACGTGTTTTATGATGGCGGGGTGTTATCCGAAGATGCTTGGGATTTGGGTGGTGATTATCTTTCCGATGTTGGTATTGGTGTTGATCTGTATCTGGCCGTTGGTCCCATTCGCATTGATCTGGCATGGCCATTGCAGAAGGATGAGTGGGTTGAGGATGATGTAAGGGTTCAGTTCAACATGGGTTACCAATTCCGTTAGGCAGTCCGGGGGGGCGAAAAATCACTGCATTAGCACTCTGCCGAGTTTAGCCTGTCATTTTATCTCTGCAGATCCATATAACCTCACCCATTTTGCTTGAAAAAAGGGGATTTCAACAGCAACCTGCATCATAGGGAATTCATTCTCATCCCCAACTAAGAAGGAAACCATCTCTGAAACCATGATCCATCTCAAATTTTTCGCTTTTCTCGCTGCTCTTGTAGTCCTGACCCCTCATGCTGGTGCACAGGGGATGAAGGTTGGTATTGTAGATATGAGCCGTGTTTTTGCCGAGTATTATAAGACCAAAGACGCGGAACAGGATGTCAATGACCAGAAGGAGTTGGCTAAAAAGGAACTTGAGCAACGCAATGTGCAGTATAAGGCGCTGATCGAAAAATATCAGCTTTTGGCCAAGCAAATTAAAGATCCTGCTATCACAGCTGAATTGCGCGCAAAGAAGCAGGAGGAAGCCAAGGTTATTGCATCGGAAGCGCGAAGCTTGGAGCGTGAAAAAAAGGAATTTGCTGATCGTCGGCAGAGAATGCTGCTGACTGAGGTTGATCGTGCTCGAAAGGCAATTATCGAGGAGATTCAGGATCTCGTGAAGGCCACTGCAAAGCAGCGCAATTATGACATTGTTTTCGATAAATCCGGTGTAGGTGACCGTGGAATTCCTTTTCTTCTGCATTCAAAGGATGCTGTTGATTTTAGTAAGGCGATCATTGAGCAACTCAACAAAGACGCCCCGACCTCAAAGTCGGCCGAATAGTTTACCCTTTAAGGGAGGAAATCCTCCGTTCTGTGCAGATCGAAATCCGTGAGCTTGTCGAAAGGCTTGATGCTGAGCCCGTAAATGCCCTTCCGAGTGATGGGTTTATCAATGCGCTTGCATCATTGAGTGATGCTGGAAAAAACGACCTGTCTTTTTTTCATCACGGTAGATATCTAGAGGACTTAAAAGCTACTCGTGCAGGTGCTGTTTTGGTTTCAAGGGACTTTCAAGAAAACATTAGCCATGTGCCTATACTGAAGGTGGACAGTCCGTCACTTGCCTTTGATGCAGTGGGACGAGAGTTGTTCATGGCTGCTATGCCGGCTGGTGCCCATGGGGTTCATCCAAGTGCGGTGGTTGCAGATGATGTAGAATTTGATCCTGAGAAGGTTAGCATTGGGGCCAATGCTGTTGTGGCTTCGAGCGTGGTTATCGGGGATGGCGTTTGTATTGGTTCGGGGTCTAGCATTGGCAGGAGTTGTCGGATTGGAAACGGTTCTTTCCTTCATCCCAATGTGACGCTGTATGACCGAACTGAAATCGGGTCAGGCGTTATCCTTCATGCAGGAGTGGTTCTAGGATCAGATGGGTTTGGGTTTGAGTTTGATGGTGCGCAGCACAGAAAAATTGAGCACTTTGGCTTTGTCCGAATTGATGATGATGTAGAAATTGGTGCCAATACGACCATCGATAGGGGCCGTTTCGGCGAAACTAGGGTTGGTGAGGGAACCAAAATCGACAACCTTGTTCAAATTGGACATAACGTTTCCATCGGTAGGCATTGTATTATAGTTGCAGATTCTGCCTTAGCCGGAAGTTGCCAGCTCGGAGATTACGTGACACTGGCTGCCCAGGTGGGTATTGCGGGTCATATTGAGATCGGTTCATATAGTGTCCTCACCGCCCGATCAGGTGTGACGAAGAATTTGTCGGGAGGAACGCCCCAGCAACCAGCCTTTTATGCCGGCTTCCCTGCAGGACCGGCTGAGAGAGTGCGTAAGGAGATGGTCTATCCTCGTAAGGTTCCGGATATACTTAGGCGCCTGAAGGATGTTGAGCAAGGCAGTCAGAGGAATAGTTAAGCCCAGTGTAGATCGCCTTAGATTGGTTCTTTAAAGAGAGTCGCGCAGGTAGGGGCTTCTCAAAAATTAAATGGTGCTAAAGCTGCTTTCGCTTTTACCCGCTCATGCCTCTTCGATTTTGAGCTACAGGGGTTTAGTCCTGCTGCCAGCTTCATAAGTGGACGCCATTGCTCATAATGGGGTGCACCTCCCTACTTTTCTGATTCGCAACTGATGGGAGCAATTAGTCCAGCACCTGTTCAGATAAGCATTGATCACGAGCATGACAAGGGTGCTGATAGACAAGATTGTCGTAATCCTGATCAGAAAATGCGGTTCAGTTAATAGCCACTTAGCAGTATGTCCGTTACTAAATTTACCCAACTTGTATTTCCTGTCCTGGCGTGGCGATAATTACCTCAGTTTCTGGCACGCGAGCATTTAACTCCTTGTGCATCCATTCCACTGCGGGCTGATCACCATGAACAAGAATAGTTATTTCCGGTTTTAGTTTTTCAACATATTCAATGAGACTTTCACGCGGAGCGTGACCACTGAAATCAAAAGTTTTCATTGAACAATTTCGTTCAACGGGATCATGTCTCGAATCGATCTGTATGTTTTCACCATGCATAGAATTAAGGATTCTGGCCATGGGTGATTCGGGGTCGGCATAGCCAACAGCCACGAGAAGATTTCTTGGATTCTGGATAAAATGCCTACCTAGACGATTGGACATTGTGCGTTCACTCATCATGCCACTGGAGAGTGCATAGATATTACCGCCATTTAAAATCGGTAATTCACCGCGTTTTCCCGGAGTGGTTAGCAGGCCCTTGGTTCGCATCATGTGCATTCCCTTATGATTACGGCGTACTCTGCTGGTGAACCTATCATAAATACCTGTCATCTTGATGCTTAAGCCACCGACATGAAAAGGGATGTTTCTTAGATTGCCCTTGTTTTGTTGCTCGTGGAGCAGCGTGATCATTTCCTGTGTTTTCCCCATAGCAAAAAGAGGCATCATGACGGATCCTCTGGCGGACAAACATTCTTCAATTGAGGATGCCAGTTTTCTCGCTTCTGATTGCCTACTGTAATCCGGAGGTCGTGCTACACCACCGCGTGTAGACTCTAGGATAAGAACATCAATACCGGATTGTGGGAGCGTTGCTCCCTTGATGATGGTTTGATCTTCAAAGTGGACATCACCGGAGTACAGGATATTGCGACCTTCTGAGCGGATCACCGGCGCAACTGCCCCCAGAACATGGCCAGCTTCGTAAAAGGAGCAGTTCGTTTTGCCTGAACGACCAATATTGAAGCTTTCGTTTTGCCTTGGGGAGTGCCACTTTTTGCTAACTTTTCCTATTTCGCGATGTGTGAATAATGGATAGTCCGTGTTTTCTGTTTGCTCACGCTTATAGTTCATGACATTGACTGAATTATGGAGGAGGGCCTCGGTGAGCACTTTCGTTGGCGCACTCATAAAAACAGGCATGTCGGGTTGAGACCTTTGCAGCACGGGCAATGCGCCAGAGTGATCGAGGTGTGCGTGTGACAAGATGGCGGCGTCAATGGAGTCGTAATCAATACTTTCCATTTCGGGCAGAGCATTTTTGCCTTCCTGCTTTGGATGCATGCCGGCATCGAGAAGAATACGACTTTCGCCAACTGTGAGCAGGTATGAATTAGCCCCTATTTCTACATTGCGTGCAAGGCTCTGGAATTTTATCATCTCGTTGTAGGATTAGATATTCTCCTTTTTGATCGTACTCTCCAGAGAATTTATAGGTCATTTTGTGATGAATAATGAGGCAAAGTTTGCCTTGCAAACATTGTTGATACATGACCCTGATAAGTAATGAAGAAATATCTAATCTTACTGCCACTGTTCTTCTGGATGCCGCAAGTTTTTGGTGACAACCATTTGGAGCAGTCCAATAAGCCCAATATTGTTCTGATTATGGCTGATGATCTGGGTTTTTCAGACCTTGGCTGTTATGGAGGCGAGATCAATACCCCTAACTTGGACGCTCTTGCGGCCGATGGGATTCGGTTTTCCCAGTTTTACAATACAGCCAAGTGCCATTCTTCTAGGGTAGATTTACTCACCGGTTTGTATTGTGGACAGGCTGGTTCCAATTCCATGGACCGGGGGGTAACGATTGCCGAGGTCCTTAAGCCTGCGGGGTATTCGACAATAATGTGCGGCAAGTGGCACTTGAATAACGAACCCACAAACCGTGGTTTTGAGCGATACTTTGGCCATTTAAGTGGAGCTACAAATTTTTTTACCGGGGATGACACATTCCGCCTCAATGGTAAGCCCTACAAGGTGCCTCAAGAAGGGTTCTATACCACCGATGCCATTACGGATTACTCAATCCGGTTTGTGGATGAAAGCATTCAAGAAAAGGATGGACCATTTTTTCTCTACGTTGCTTATAACGCTCCGCATTATCCGCTTCAGGCTCCTAAGAAGGACGTGATGAAATACCGCGGAAAATATCGAATGGGTTGGGATAAATTGCGTGCTAGCAGGTACAAGAAGCAGCTTGCCATGGGAATCATCTCTGATAAATGGCAATTGAGTCCGCGCCCAGCTGAGGTTTCCGCATGGGAAAAACTAGAAGCTAATGACAAGGACTGGGAGGATTTCAGGATGGCTGCCTATGCAGGAATGGTTGATCGGATGGATCAACAGATCGGACGGCTTGTTGCTCACCTCAAGGCACGGGAGGTTTTCGATAATACCTTATTTATGTTTTGTTCAGATAATGGTGCCTGTCCGTTTGAACGCACTCGAGGGAAAGATAAGATGCCTTGGGATCCGAAAAGCTACTGGACCTATGACAGCGGTTGGGCGCATGCCGGGAACACACCTTTCAGGTGGTATAAACAAAACCAGCATGAAGGAGGCATCAGCAGCCCGTTGATTATCCATTGGCCTGCCGGGATAAAGGCTGAAAAGGGTGCCATTAGTCACCAACCCGGTCATTTGATTGATTTCATGGCAACTTGTATTGATGTAGCCGATGCTAGTTATCCAAAAAAACAGAGTGGTCGTGTCATTACTCCGCTGATGGGAAGATCCTTGGTTCCGATTCTTAAGGGGAAGACGCGAGTGGAGCATGACCTGCTTTATTTTCATTTCGGCAATAACCGGGCGATAAGAAAAGGTCCCTGGAAGGTGGTTTCCGTTCGGGGAGGTCCATGGGAACTTTACAACATTGAAAAGGATCGAACTGAGCTGAATAATCTAGCCGATACAAATCCTTCAATGGTCATGAAGTTGAGCAAATTGTGGCATGAATTTGCCGAGAAAACAGACCGCCTTCCAGCAAAACAAAGGATGCCTGTTTCCGAAAAAAGAGAGAGGAAAAAACGACGCAAATCGAGCTGAAAATGC
>CALCSP010000217.1 GCA_937893785.1 uncultured Verrucomicrobiales bacterium | reverse complement strand
GATTAACATGGCGACTGTTGCGAGCTACTGTTCAACATTTCTAAAACCTGAGATGCTGCATATCTACAGGCAGGTTACAGGTTTAACGTCTTTTAAGACTTTTGCTGTATGTAAGGAGCGCAAGAGTGAAGAGGCTTTTCCGTTCCCTGATGTTGAAATTGCGCCTGCTGCACAGAAAAATTTTGTACGCAGGTTCTGGCTCAAATACATAAAGAATGAGCCTCCGATTGTTTATCGAGGTGAATACGGTGTTCTGGCAGAACTCCTTGAACGAAGAAAGGCGGACTTGATGCATGTTTATTTTGGCCATACCGGTGTTCATCTTTTGCCCTTCATTAAACGATGGCCAAAGCCAACAGTGGTCTCTTTCCACGGGATGGATATACAACCGCGTGAAGGGCAAGCGGGGTATTTGGACAACCTGAAAGAGCTTTTGAGAACGGTGCCCCTTGCGATGGGGAGATCTAATTCCTTAAAACAAGGAATGCTTGATTTGGGGCTGCCGGAAGAGCGTTTTCGAATGAACCGAACCGGTATTCCGCTGGAAAATTTTCCATTTATTCAAAGAGCGATACCTGAAAACGGTGCATGGCGTATTGTTCAGGCGTGCCGATGTGTTGAGAAAAAGGGAATTGATGATGCACTTAAGGCATTTTGCGGATTTTTGAAGCATTATCCCGCAGCGCAGTTCACTATTGCGGGTGAGGGACCGCTCTTGGAGCCCATGAAGAAGCTTGCTCTTGAGCTTGGTCTTTCGGGTAAGGTTGAGTTTTCGGGTTTTCTTAGTGAGGAAAAGCTTCGCGAGTTGTATTTGAAGAGTCATATCTTTCTCCATCCTAGTCGCCTTACTGCAGACAAAAACCAGGAAGGCATTCCTAACTCGATGCTTGAGGCAATGTCTACAGGATTGCCTGTTGTTGCTACATTGCATGGTGGTATTCCTGAAGCGGTTGAACACGGAAATACTGGGTATTTGTGCCCGGAACGTGACGTGACCAAATTAATGGACGAAATGATCCGATTGGTTTCTTCTCCAGACATCTGGTCTGATATGGGACGGCGCGCATCTTTGGCTATGCATGAAAATTTCGAGAGGAAAGCGCAAGTCGCAAAATTGGAGGATGTGTATCGGGAGGCTTTGGAGTTGGGAAATGGACAATAGTCACAGGCCTCGGGGCAATGATGCACCTTTGGTATGTAGTCTTTGTGGCACATACCTTAAGCAAGAGATGCAAAGCATCTACAGACAGATTACAGGGTTGCGTGATCATAGGAATGTAGTTTTTGCCGAACAGCTTTCTAATCTTGATATGTTTCCATTTGAGCCTGTGGTTCGTATGGAGAAGAGATCCAGGCCCAGGTTGCGTGGCAATTTTCTGCTTCGCTTCTGGTATAAGCATGTTGTGAGAAAATGGCCGCCACCACGACCGATCGGCAGTGTGGGGCGCGAAAATGAATACTATCATCCCTATGATCTGGTTGATCTTTTGAGGAAAAATAAACCTGATCTTGTTCATTGTTATTATGGACACAAGGCTGTCAAATATCTAAAGATGCTCAAGGATGCCGGTGTGCCTTTTGTTATCTCTTTCCACGGCGTTGATGTTGTAAAATTCATAGATAGAGAGGGTTACAGAGATGCATTGGCGTCTGCTTTTCATGAGGCGAAACTGGTCATGGCAAGGAGCGTTTCTCTATTAGAGCGGTTGCTGGAACTAGGTTGTCCCTCAGATAAACTGCGCCTTAATAGAACTCCAATCCCACTTGGCAATATTACCTATAAAAAGAGAGTTGCTCCACAAGATGGGCAATGGCGCATGGTTCAGGCTTGCCGATTGATTGCAAAGAAGGGGATATTCACAATACTTGAGGCTATCGCTTTGTTAATCGATCGCTGGCCTGGACTGAAATACTCCCTTGCAGGTATAGGCCCTGATAAAGAAGAGATTGAAAGAGCTATTGCCCGGCATGACCTTCAAAATCATGTGCAGATGCTGGGCTGGCTTTCCCAGGAGGAGTTGCAGGAAATCTATGGCGACTCACATATTTTTCTTCATCCTAGTGAACTCACAAGCGAGAACGATCAGGAAGGCGTTCCGAACTCGATGCTTGAGGCTATGGCTGCGGGATTGCCTGTTGTGGCAACCTACCATGGCGGTATTCCAGAAGCCGTTACCAATGGTGCTGATGGACTGCTTGTTCCAGAGCGTAGTCCTGAAGAACTGGCAAAGGCTCTAGATGAAATGATGTCCAACAATGAAAAATTTGAGGAGTTCTCTGTCAAAGCAGCAGAATCCGTAAGGGAGAGATTCGGCTTTGAAGGCCAGATCCGTAACCTCGAAGACATCTATCGAGAGGCTATGGGAATTAAAAGACATGAATGCGACATGACTCCGCCATTGCGAACGGTTAGCGGAGAAGTGCCATCATGATGACGCCGCTTACCCCCGTAATGGCACCAAGTAAAGCAAGTGGCCGGATCTTGTCTCCTTCAAAAAAATAAGCCAAAGGTATTAACAACAAGGGACTGGTGGCAGTGACTGCCATAGCTTCGCCGCTTGTCATTGTCTTAAGTGATTGTTGGAAGCAGCTCACTCCAAGCACTGGACCAAACAGCGCTGCTGCTAGGACCCAGATTGAAATCTGGGCTCTGTTTGTATTGGGGCGAGGGATGGTTCCTCGAAAGCGTTTCCAAGCCCAAAGGACAAAAAGGCACATCAGTCCGGCGCTGACACGTTGAAATGCCTGGCTGAGTCCGTTTATTGTAATGCCTGAAGATTCGGCAATGGATTCAGCATGCCGGCTAATGGTAGCGCCAATACCTTGACCGATTCCGGCAATAGTCGCAGCAACGATGCCCAGTTTGAATGAACCGTGCATCCTTTCCCTTGATCCGGGTGTGAGCAAAGCAAGGCTAAGTCCACAAAGGATCATAAGGACGGAAGCCCATTGCCATAATCCTATTGGATCATTTAGTAGCACCCAGTCTGCAAATGCACCGACGATGGCACTTAGGCTGAAGTTAATTAGGATTGTCAGGCGTGATCCGATGCGTGCGAAAGCTGCAAATAGAGCGATGTCACCGACTCCGAAGCCCACTACTCCGCTAATCATGAGCCAGATGGACGCCTCGCGGTGAAAACTGCCCGGATAGAAGCCGAGCGTGATCACCCCAAGAATAATGCATGCTGCAAGAAGGCGGTAGAAATTGGCAGTGACTTCATCTAACAGTTTTGTAATCCGCGTATTGAAGACGGCTGAAAATGCAAAGAGTACTGCGGTGATGATGGCGAAAGTCATCTATGATGAGAAATTTGACAGGAATAAGTGCATTTGAGTGTTTATAATAGTTACATTTGTTCAATTTCGTGACTTATTTCACTCTTTTTATTTAGTCCATCAGTTGCCCTATGGAGCCATCGCACACTCATTCTCTGCAAATGGTTTGGATTAATGACCGGCTTGTGGCCGAAAATGAAGTCCGAATTTCGCCTTTTGATCATGGTCTCCTAACAGGAGATGGGGTT
>CALCSP010000216.1 GCA_937893785.1 uncultured Verrucomicrobiales bacterium | reverse complement strand
TCGGCACCTGACGCCGCGGTGCCCGTCGGCGTTGGTCTCAATGACCTGCATATGCTCAGCCTCATCTACATATCTGATAAAGGTCAGCCACGCCGGTGAGTCAGAGTTATTATCGGTATACCTGGCCATGTTTACGTTGACCTCAGCGGTGTCCCATATTTTGCCAATGTGATAGGTTGGCCCTTGGATGATTGAAATTTTGAACCACACCTTGTTGCCGATGTGCACCATTTGGATTTCATCCTCGCCGAGGGTGTCACAGTAAAGCCCGGTCCAGCTATCCTCGTATGGGGCTTTTAGATGCTCCATCCAGCCCCTGAGCAGTGCGGTGCGTTCGTTCGTGATGGACGCGGCGTATGACCAGAACCTCGGGTCATCCTTTTTGTTTTCATTGAGATAGCCACCGGCACGGAACTCACGGTAATCTATCCACCTGCGCTGGCTTTCTAGAAGGATATCCCGGGCATCTTCTGGGGCCTCTGCTTTGAACCGGGGCCATACTTGGTTGAGCTTACGTTCTGCAGCGGCAAATTTCGCCATGGCCTGAGCCATAGTGGGTTTCTGGTCCCGAAAGTAGGCAAGGGTGTCTTTAAGGCGGACGATGCGTTCATCGGTAATGGAGGCGGCCCGGTGCCAGAAGGCGGGATCTTCCCAGTCCCATTGTTCCAAGTAACCGGTTGCCCTGTAGTCACGGACATGGATCCATTCCCGTTGTTCCTCCAGTTCTCTTTTCCATTCACTTGGTGGACACTCCTTTGTGATTTCCTGCCAGATCGCGTTGAGATTGTCATCCGCGGCGGTGAATCTGGCCCTTGCCTCCTGCATGGTGATCGAATCCTCCGCTTTCTTTGTCTCCTCATCCGCCGGGGCATGGAAAACAAATACTGCCGAGGCCAGTGCCACGATGAGTGTGATGTGATTTATCAGTGTGTTGGTTTTCTTCATATGCATTGATCCTTTTTAGAATTGTTCCTGAATGTCGTGTCCTGTTGGATCCTCTCCAGAGAGTTCCTGGACAAGCTGGAGGAATTGGAGAGGTGTCGCCACGGGCTGGACGATGGACCCGTTCGTAAACACATAGCGTTTCCACATCCCGCGATCGTCGTATTGCATGGCGGCGAGCTGTATGTCCGGAGAGTAGGGGTAGCCTTCGCTGGTGATGAAGGATTCCTCTGCACGCTGCCTGGAGCACATTGCCTCGTTGTGCCACTCGGCGAGGATCACGGAGCCGCTGCTCAAGGTCATCATGCAGCCCGTGCTGCACAGGTTACCTGATTCGAGTTCCTGACCTTTAACGGAAAACTCTGTGGTTTGCCCGCCCTCAAGGGTCACGTAGAGAGTGTCACTGGCGGGGGGCGTGCCGGGGGTATTCTTAAACCAGTCGCTGTCGATGATGTTGCACTGGAATCCTTGAGGCCTGTCTGTCTTTGTGAAGGGTGTCTGTGAGTTCCATTTGTTCAGTGATAAATGTTTCGGTGCAAGGAATGTCCCGTCACCTCCGCCATGCACACCATGACTCTTTTCAGCATGGGCGGTATCCGAAGCGGCACTCACCAAGAGCCCAAACGGAATTGCCAGTCCGGCAACGCACATCAATACCTGAAACCATTGTATATCCATTGTTATATCCCCCAGTTCAAAGCAGGCATCCGAGCTTGCATTTTATTTTGCAGATTTGTTGTCCTGCTATTTTTGCTGAACGCTTCCATCGATCCGGACCGGACCTGAAAGTAAAGGTTTTCCGGGGCGCTATCGCAGTATTTGCCAAGCGCCAGGCAGAGCCATTCCTCC
>CALCSP010000215.1 GCA_937893785.1 uncultured Verrucomicrobiales bacterium | reverse complement strand
GTAAGCTCCCCACAACAGAAAGAAGCCCGCGAAGTACTGGAAAAGCGAGCGCGGGAAGTGGGAGCTCCACTGGAGTTTATTAGTGAACCATGGACAGGTAGCTCGATTTCCCTGCCGGGAAAACACCAGCAATGGAATGCTGCTCTGGCTGCAGGTGCGATTAAGGCGGCAGGGTTTCACATTCCCCAAAATGTCATTATTCAAGGCCTGGGAAACGCTGTCTGGCGTGCCCGTTTCGAACGCATTAAAGAACCTGGAAAAACAGAGATTGTCGTGGATGGGGCACACAACGCAGACAGCGCAGAGGCGCTCCTGCAAACATGGCGTGAAGTGTTCAAAGATGCAGAACCAGTCATCATCTGTGCTATGGCTGCCAACAAGGATAGCGACACGATCATTAACCTGCTTTCTGAAATTGCCGACAATTTCATTTTTCCGTCTATCCAAACCTTAAGAAAAACTGCCTGCCCAAAAGATTTAACCCGCTTGGTTCCTGCCCAAATACCAAGCCAGGTGACGAACACACTGGAAAAAGCACTGGAAAAAGCACGCCTGCAAGACAAGCCGATCCTTGTTGCCGGATCGCTGTTGCTAGCCGGGGAAATGCTTGCTTTGCTGGATAAGAATTCCGATGAATATGAGCCCAGCGAACAATAAGTGATCTACTTGCAGGAAAGTTCTATGCATAGGATCATACCCCATGATGAGGTGTTCAAGATATCACCGTCAAACTGTCTATTTCATACGCTTATCCGCCCCGGCATCAGCTGAACACCAACATACCCCCGGGAAAAACCCATCACCAGACAAGCAACCTTGATGATTTATCTGGATAATAATGCCACAACACGGGTCCATGAGGAAGTCGCCACAGCCATGGCTCCTTACCTAAACGAGGAATACGGAAATCCCTCAACGGGCTACCCACTGGGAAAGCGCAGCCGTGAAGCCATTGACCATGCCCGGCAACAAGTTGCGGAGATGATTGGAGCCCTTCCCGGGGAAATTATCTTTACCTCATGCGGCACAGAATCGGACAATGCCGCCATCGCATCAGCACTGGCGGCGCAACCCGGCAAGCGGCACCTGATCACCAGCAGTATTGAGCACTCTGCAGTCATTCTCTTTGCCAAGGCGCTAGCCCCGGATCTGGAAGTGACTGAATTACCGGTTGGTGCTGACGGGCTCATTGATCTTCGCGATTTGGCTAAAGCCATCAAACCCGAAACTGCTCTGGTTACCCTGATGTGGGCAAATAATGAAACCGGAGTCATCCAGCCGGTTATTGAAGCAGCAAAAATAGCCCGCGAGAAAGGAGTTTTGTTCCATACCGATGCTGTAAATGCAGCGGGTAAGATCCCCATTTCCGTCAGCGGCGGCAATATTGATATGTTATCCCTATCCGGGCACAAATTTCATGCACCAAAGGGCGTCGGTGCCCTTTATCTAAAAAGAGGCTGCAGCTATAAGCCCCTACTGGCAGGAGGCGGCCAGGAAGATGGGCGGCGGGCGGGCACCGAAGCTGTCTCGCAGATAGTGGCACTGGGCAAAGCCGCAGAATTGGCACAACATCGTCTCGCGGAAAATGGTGTCAAAAAACTCGCCGAACTACGTGACCTACTCGAGCAACGACTGTACGACGCTATTGACGGCATTCATCGAAACGGAACAACCGAGCAAAGGTTGCCGAACACCTCACACCTCAGCATTGATAATGTACCGGCTGGCGATCTGCTGATCCTAACCGCAGAGAAAGGCCTGTGCATATCCAGCGGTTCAGCCTGCAGCACAGGAAAAAGGGAGCCCTCGCGAATCATGCAGGCCATGGGTCACAATGATGAACGTGCGCTGTCAAGCATCCGGCTCTCGGTATCATCCATGAATACCAAGGATGAAATTAACCAAGCCGCTGACATTATCATTTCAGCTGTCGAAAAAATACGCTCATTGCGACCGCAAAACAATGGCCCCGTGATTGTCGCCGAATAATTGCACCTTTATGGTTCGATGCGCTCAAAGCCAGCATCACGGGCAACATTTGTTACCAGAGCAGCAAGCCCGGTAACAAGCTGTCGGTGCCTGACCTCGAGAAAAACCCACCAAATCAGGTAAATGCCGGTAAACCAGATAAAATGCTGCGATAGCCACCATGCACCAGCCGCAATAATCAACACCATGAGTATATTCAGGATCATGTTCAGCATTGTAGCTTTCGAGTTGAACCGTGCACGAGTAAGGCATTGCCCGTCCCCGTGATACTCAGTGACGGTTGTCAATTGAACACGCCAGAAAGGATCACTACCCACCTCTAAGTCCCAATCCCTCCAGCCGTTATCAAGGATAAAGGCCAACCCGCTTCGCTGCAGTGCGAACGTGGTATTTTCAAGCAGCAAATCGCGGCCCAATGCTTTCTCGCTCCAAATCTGCAATTGCCCGACTCGTTTCCGGAAAGGAAGCCTTGGCACCCGGAAAAAGTTTCCAAGACGAATAGATCCGCGAGGAGCACTGCCCCCCTGGATTGTACCCAGGCTGCGCGCAGTACCACGCAAGACCGGCTGAATCAGGCAAAGAAACATCAACAACAGCCGAGCCCCTGTGCCAGAATACCGAGAATCAATACTGCTTCTGTATGCATTTCTGAAGGCAGATAGCAAGGTGCAGCAACCCATCAATATTGCGACCGGCATTAACGGAGTAAAAAAACCACCCACTAAAGCCATCAAGGCGGTCGCCAATACCCAGTGAACCCCGGTAGATATTCGCGAAAAATCTGATTCACTGGACATGTAAACGGCCTGAAAAGCGGCATATCCAAATACCCCCCGATAAATTCTGGAAGCCATTCCCAATAGCCCGCGGTTGCCGGAATAAACAAACCCGCGCCAACGTGCACCGCCCATGACCCCATACCGATCCGGATGCCCGCCAATCAGAATCGCCTCAGCGCGCCCATACCCGATTTGCTGACGCAGGTATCCCATAACGCTGATCCTGCGGCGGTGCCAAACCATCGCCGGGGCACAAAACCCGATTAGAAATCCTGCATCCTGCAAGCGCCAACAAAAGTCCACATCATCCCCGGCCGCTGTATACTCCGGGGCAAACCCACCAATCTTATCGAAGGCCTCGCGCGTTACAGCCAAATTGCATCCCGGCAGGTGTTCCGCAATACGGTCGTCAATGAGGACATGAGCAGGACAACCTGGTGCCGCAGCGACACAGGCCTGAGTGCGAGTAACAGGCGGAGGTGCAATGTTCGGTCCACCTACGGCTGCAAAATCGTTCTTTTCAAATGCAGAGGCAAGATAATGCAGCCAGTCCTCATCAACTACGCAATCATCATCAGTATAGGCAAGAATTTCGCCCCGTGCTTCCCTTGCGCCCCGGTTACGGGCCACGCTCAATCCCGCGTGCTCTTGGCGAATAAAAATGACACCTGATACCTGCGTGGCAATGCCCTCTAAGGAGGCAGTGCTGCCGTCATCCACCACGATAATCTCAAAATCCGGATAGCAAAGAGAACGCAACGATTTCAGACAGTCACTCAGAGTGGTGTGTCCGTTATAGCTGCAAACAATCACTGATATTTTCGGGGCTTTGGACAACGCGATGGCCCTTGCTCCATCTTTCATCCCCTCAAACCGCGACTTAAGTAGATCATAAGCCGGCTTTTTCTCCCGCTTTCTGGTAACCATTCCAAACTCCCAACCGGTCACGTCAACCCCACCCCGGTGCCACTCATCCGTAAATGCAAAAACAATAGTACCAGCAACACCACCATATATGCAGGCATCAATGCCTGATGCAATAACCTGTGCCTGATCATTGATCCCCATTGAAAGGGAATCCGCGCCAAACTCAGAGATCACCAATGGTTTGTCCCCTGCGATATTTTGCAGGCGGGCAACATACCTGAAAAGGTCCTCTTCACTTTCCAGATAAACATTGTAAGCAATAAAGTCAGCATTTTCCGGATTGAGATATTCCGTGGAAGGATAATTGGCGTAAGCAAATAACGCCTCAGGGTCTTCCGCTCGACCGGCTTCAATCAGCTCCTCCAGCAAGGCCTTGACCTTGCGCGGACCGAGCCAGCGAACCAACGTCGCACTTATTTCGTTACCAACAAGATAAGCCAATACTGCCGGGTGCCCTCGGTGGGTCGCCACGGCAGAGCGCAACTTGTCAACACAGGAGTCCCATAAGCCCTCCTGATTGACAAAATCCACATGATCGGGCCAGGCAACACCGATCATGACCCTGATACCATGCTGGGCACATTCATCAAGGAATCCCTCCGGCGGCGACTCGTAAAGACGAACGGTGTTTGCACCGACGGAAACCATATCCGCTAAGTCGCTCTGTAATACAGCACCGTCTTTCAATCCATAACCCTGCTCACCCGGGGAAAAAGGACCATAGGTGAGACCGCGGATATAAAACTTCTCCCCGCCTGCCCGGAAAAACTTACCGGAAACCCTCACGCGAGCATCACCTGAATCGCCGGGGGCTGGATCAGTCATTATTTATTTTCTTGAATGCCGCCCAGTCGAATCCTTGTCCAGGGCCCTTACTGCCGGCGGGCACCAGACGAACCTCGCGCAGGTCAATAAGTGCCCCGACGGTTACTGGACCCTCACTGCTTACCACCAAGGTTTGCCGGCCGACCGGCAATGTCATTCGGCCAACACGCCCCCATCGGTAAATATCCCAGCTACGAGTCCCGGGGACTGCATCAACAACCACTTGATCCGCTATCATGAATTGGATACGACCGCCGACGTGGCCGCTATTCAGAGCCCAGTCCACCCATAGGTCATATTCACCTGCACGGTCAAGGTGCATGGACCACTCAGCACGGTCCTTCTCGTGCCCCCAATAGCCAATGTTGCGATATTTTTGCTCGAAAATAATGCTCGGACCGAAAAGCGAAGCAGCAGAAGCAGGAAGAGCCAACTTACCATCACCTGTCTGCCTGATAGTCCTAGGAGCATTGTTCACAAACTTTTTATGCGGTGACCCTGCAGTACGCAGATAAGTCAGGAGGTGACTCATGTCTGAAATACTAATGGCCTGTTCCAGTCCCTCAGGCATCAGTGAACGCCCGGTTGATGTCAGGGATTTCAACTCGGCGCGAGCAACCCGGCTACGCACGCCATCAGCACCGATCAGGACAATACCCGAACTGGTCTCCTCTGCCAGAGCACCGGTATACAGACGCTGATCACCGGTTGCCGCGACAAAGGTCATCCAGTTCTCTTGGATCGCACGGTTAGGGTCCAAAATGGCGGTAAGATAAAACCCACTGCTGCGGTCGGTCAGAGCAGCCAAGTCGGGACCAACTTCCCTGCCCACTCCATCCAAGCGATGACAGGCAGCACAAAGAGAGGCAAACAGAACACGTCCCTTTTCCCTGTCACCATCTGCAGTTAGGGAAGGCGCATACTGCTTGATGACAGAAATACGATCGGCACGAATACCCGAACCGAGATGCTTTGTCGCCAATTTGCGGATGATCTCATCCTTGTGCTGAAGAAGAAATTCCCTGCGCGAAGCATCCAGTGAGGCAAGCAATTCTTTGTTCTCCGGTAACGCCTCAAGCAGAAGACGGGTCAGGGAATGACGTTCAAGCATCGTTGCTACCATGCTAGAACGCAGCGCGGGACTATACTGTGACCATCCTGCAAGCAACTGCATGATCACCGGTTCATTGCCAACCTGCAAGACTGGCTGGAGGGCTGCAACCTGAAGCTCAATGGGCGAGGAAACATTGATTACAGACAGGAAAAGAGGCACATCATCCCCCGTTTTTCCCGTGACCTGTGCCAACAGTTGAATGGCTGCAAGGCGCCGGGCCGGCAATTCTTCCCTATCGCCAACAACCTGCCGCGCGGCGGCAAGCATGGGAACCAAGACTTCGCGCATACTCTTTTCATTTTCAAAAACTTCAAGCAACCGTGCTGCCGCGCTCAGCTTCCATGGTGCATAAATGCCGCTCGCCGTCGAGGTGGTAATTTTCTTCAGGATTAACGGCAATGCCTGCTGGGGCTCTTCTCCCAGCATGCCCAATAATTCAGAACTCAGCGCCAATGTGGCAGGTGTTCGTTCAGCAGCCATTACAGCCATGAGCACTTCATCAATGGCAACCCCGGCTGAGGTCAGGGCAGCAGCACGAAGGTGTGGCTGAGCAGCATGCCGAACAAGGAAGGCGCCAAGGGCACGCCCGGCTTCAGGATTCTTCCAACGGCCAAGAGCATAGGCAGCTTCCCTTTGTACACGCGCATCATCATCCTCAAGCAGCTCAACAATTCTCTTCCCAAGGAAAGGGTCAGCCTCCAGAAAATGAGCACCAAGTCGCAAAGCATTACGCCGGACCCCCTCATGAGCATCATTCATGCCCACCTTGACATCTGCAGCAGAAAGACTGTCAAGACCAGCAAGAACAGCCAGTGACTGGGCACGGGCGGCAGGATGCATGCTTTCCTTGAGAATCTTTCGCAACGGCTCTATTGCCGCTTTTCCGGAATCACCTGAAAGCCATGTCAACATCATGTGAACGGTGTCGCGTAGCCAGCCATTGGGGCTATCCAGGGCCTGAGCAAGTGACTTGGGCGACAATAAAGTAAGGTCCTGAGGTCTGGCAGCAGATGCTGTAGCCGGCAAGATTCTGTAAATCCGACCGCGATCATGACCTGCCCGCAAACGACCTTCTGCAATCAGGCGCTGTTCCACCTTATCATCAATCCATTTTGGATGCTCAATCACAAATCGGTACATGTCTGCCACATACATGCCCCCATCAGGCCCGGTGCGGATAGAAGTCGGTCGAAACCAGGAATCCTTGCTGCGAAGAAACTCACTGCGGGCTTCATCATCAGCACGCGAAGTCTGCATGAGAACCCCGTTCCAGCGAATGACTTCCCGGTGAACGCAATTGTGCACAGGACAGGAAAAATACAATGAGGGCTCAACGAGCTCGTCAAAGAGACTTCCTCTGTAAAATGTATAGCCACACCCGGAGGTCAATTTGCCCGGCGATCCGACTGGCGGCCGCTTATAGCCGCTCCAGTGGCTGACCACGTGGCTGGCAGGATAAAGGTCCATGACCCCAAATAACGAGTTTCTTGCCGGAGGCTGTTTAACCTTTGGGTTGAGGCGGATATTATTATCTTCAAGAGCAATCTGCCAAGCGCCTGAATTATTTCCGGCAACCCAGTTACCCCAGTCATCCCGGTTGCGTCCGTGCTGGGTCATGCCGGTGGCAGGTTCCAGCTCACCCGTATCCGGCTTGATCCGAAGGTCAAATCCGCCAAGATTCAGGGTACGGCCGGTCTTTGTCGAGCGAATCGTGCCGCCACTGTCGCCGTTGGCAACATAAATCCAACCATCCAGTCCCCATGCCAAGCCATTGCCACGATGCTGCTCATTGCCACGGCCAAATCCCTCATAAAGAATTTTTTTCTCATCAGCACTGCCATCACCATCCGTGTCACGCAAAAAAAGGATTTGAGGTGGTGCGACTACCAGTGCCCCATCACGCCAAGGCAACACCGTGTTGGCTGTTTCCAATCCTGAGGCAAAAACCGAACGCTCATCAAACACACCGTCCCCGTTGGCATCATTAAGTACCGCAATGCGCGAACCTGGCTTACCCCGGTTATCAATACCAATGGGATAATCGGCCATTTCCGCCACCCACATACGCCCGTCGGCTCCCCAGGCCATGTCCACCGGGTCCATGACAAGGGGTTCGGCAGCAACCAGATCCACCCGAAAACCCTTCCTAGGCTGCATCACCCGCAGCGAGTCTTCCGGGCTCATTGGCACCTCAGCACCGGTGCCTGCCATCTGCATTAGTTCGCCAAAGGATCGCTTGATAACCTGTGACTGGCCACGCCCAACCTCCTCATTCTGCCAAAAAACCCGACCCATCCTCAGCCATGCACCGTTATTAGTACCGTCCTTGCAAACGAAAGTCGGAATCTGAAGTTGCTCACCAAAGGATCGGCGCGGGCCGCCAAATTGCTTCACCCATCCACGATCGCCGGGTTCAAAGCGGTAAATAAACTGATCCTCATGCGTGGAGACAATAATGTCTAGGTCCTGGTCGCCATCAAGGTCCGCAAAGCGGGTGCCCGCATGCCCGGGCCGGACTGCCTCAGGTATTTTGATCGGAGAAGTAGACCACTTACCCTTCCCAAAGCTAAAAATCGCTTCGGCTGAGACAACTTCCGGTTGCCCATCCCCGTCAATGTCAAGCAAACGGCCCGGTGCCGGTGCCGGAGTGCCGAAGACTGCCCCGGCTACGTCCGCATTCCGGTCATGAACCTCAGGGACACCATCACCATCCGCATCAAAAAGTCGAATGCCGTCCTGAAGCGTTCGCCCACCGAGAATGTTTTGCTCAAGCCGACTAATGACTTCTGGGAAGGTCATGAACTTGAGCTTTTTACCATGTGTCTTGACGGCATAATCAATGAGGTCAATAACCTGATCGTTTTCTATCCAGCCGTGAGGATGAAACACAAAGGTGAAAAGACCCTGCATTTCCACCACCTGATCAAGGGCAACCTTGAGGTCCTCCACAGTCTCGGGGTTTCTGGAACCATGGCGGGCCTGAGCCTCCCAATCTGATGGGATCACGGATGGAAACTCCCAACAATTACCTCCGATCACGTAAGGATAAGGGTAATCCTTTATGTAATTCACAAACCCGCGCAACTTCGGCACATATTTTTCCAAGCGGTTTCCCGGCGTACTCAGCAGGGTGAACACCGAGGAATCTGCTTTTAGCCGATTTCCCACTGCCGTCGGCTTGGAGAAAATTTCACTGAAAAATCGCGGGCTGAGTGAATTCTGGGAATCACAGCAAGGCATGCGGAAAATCACCGGAAAACTGTTTGGAATACCTGCAAGCAGGTCAATGCAGTTGTGTACTGTGGCTCGAGCATCCGCAAGCGATCCACCAGCCCCCAGTAGCGGGCATGGGTGGGAAATGGTATGAACCTCAATGCTTAGCCCTTCCTTCAGCCATCTTTGCAACTGCATGTCCTTGGGATCCACCTGACAGGTGAAAATGCTCACCGGAGCACGTCCATCGATTGCTTTTAGCCTGTCGAGAATCGGCCTTAGATAGTTCTCGTAGCGCGCGGTGTCACGCATATCGTCGATGGAGAGGATCGCAACTGCCTCGACACCCTCCTCACCAACCCAGGAAGGCGTCACCAGCTTGGCAAAACCTGGTCCGACGTAATACGGATCCGGGGAGGGTGCGTCAAGATAAGCAAGCCGATTGCCCTGAGCATGGACACCCACACAGCAGGCCAAAAGAAAAAATAAAAACAAACGCATATAAAAGAAAAGGTTCCCTAAAAAGGCAAGCATCCAGTCTCACTGTAACCAAGGCGGCAAGCCCTTGTCGTCAACCAGCCAGCAGGGTCTCATGGCAAGCTCAAGCAGTGCATCTATGTCCCCATACTTGGCACCTCCGGGCAAAAAATCTGGATGCCGAATATCCATGATGTTGAGAAACCGAAACCCGGCTGTCTCAACAACTACCCGGTCAAGGAATTCCCCTGCCAGATAATTAGTAGCAGCCGCCCAGTGTCCGGCCCCCTTGAGCCCGACAAGGTCTATCTTCTCTGCGCCGTGAGGATCTTCAGAAACCATGCGTATCAGGTTCAAGACATCCTGCACCCGATGTACGAAAAGTGAACGGTTATACCCAAAAGTGTACGCAGCAGACTCACGCGGGTTCTTTACGCGGCGTGTTTGCTTTAATATCCCGCCTCCAACCAGAAACTCCCCCTGCATAAACAGGTCTACCCCACACACCGCGTTGCCTGCAACGAGAAGCTTCTGAACTTCATCCCGAAGATTCTTCCCTGCAAAAAGTCCAGCCTTACCTTCAACATCAAGCCAAATAACCGCACGGCGATTCCAGTCCTTTTCCGGATAAAGGAAAAGAACCGGCAGGTCTGAGCCATAAGCATTATTCTTTATCAACCCGGTCATTGCCAAATAGCCCTCATGTTGATCTTTTGACACCAAATCCCACTCAGCTTTACCGACTTCGTCAAGCTCTAGGGGCAACACAGCCTCCCATCCACGCCTAGCCATTGCGGGATTATCCGCCACCTTGCGTTCCGATTCAGCATGCAGATTGGCCAGTAACTGCCGTTCAAACTTTTCACCGCCAACAGGCCTGGGGTGCCTGTCATTCCATACGCTCAGTTGCTCTTCCTGGAGCCTCTTATAAGGTCGTTCCCGCCCGGGATTCTTGACGCCAATCTGAAGGTGCGTGTTCATCCAGGCATACATTGCTTGCCTTGCCGGCAGGTTAAAATTATGTCCAAATTCGGTCCGTGAATGCAACAGGATGTTATCCGGCGCTCCCAAGGCGGTATAAAGCTTCTTAAGCTCAGGAAACCCCTTGGTTGCCATTTCCTTTGTCCAGTCATCGGCAGCAGTAACACACATTGGTTTTGGGGCAAAAAGGGCGGCAAAAGCAACATTACCTTCCTCAACCCTCAAGAGGCTGGCATTCTCACAAGTGCATCCACCCTGCATCGCAGTAGAAACCATCACAGCGGGAACCGACACCTTTACTCTCGGATCCAGTGCGGAAACAATAAATGTCTGCGTGCCGCCACCGCTTGCACCTGTAACCGCTAGGCGCTCTGGATCCACGTCCGGCAACGTCTCCATAAAGTCGAGAGCTCGGATGGAATTCCAAGTCTGCAACATCATGATGCTCTGCAGATGAGACTCTGCCTGGGGACTGAAAAGCCCCCATCCCCTGCCGGCGATCATCTCCGGACGCTGCTTGGCAAACCGATGGGCAAGCTGATAGGAAATCTGATCATTGTCACAGTAACCGATCATGTCATACTGAAAAACCACACAGCCCATCCTCGCCAGTCCCACGCAGCGCGCCTGAATTGGATTGCGCCCTGTTTCAAGAAACTCCTCAGCCCCCTGTTCAATCTGTTTCTTGATACTTGCCTCTCCAGCATCATGAAAACGCCCATTTTGCCAGTGCCCATGGGGACAAAGAATCCCAGGTCGTCTGATGACATCACCTCCCAAGGGACGATAAAGATTTCCGGTGAGGAAAAATCCCGGCACACTCTCCATATAAACCTTCTCGACAGTGAATCCATCACCTTCCACCCTCCCGTGAATCACCGCATTGAGAGGCGTGCGAGTCGGTTCCGGATACAGGCCCACGGAAACCCTTAGGTGATGTCGAATCTGTTCGCGGCGCACTGCCCATGCTTCTTTTGATAACGGTGGCTGAAAAGGGAAATAACCGTTTAGGTCCTTGAGTGCTGACAAGCGCTTGTCCTCAGGAAGTTTACCCTCTGGCAAAGCCCTGGGCACAGCCTCAGAAAAGGCCAGTGTCATCATCAAAAATAAAAATGTAGCTATTGCTCGCATTGGGTTTCTTTGTTTATGCCCTAGTCTCTGTATCACCGGGCTTTTGCACCATAACGCCATCGGGCAATTTTCTCCCCCTGATGGAAAACATCAATTTCCACGCCATCAAGCTGCTGTGTGTCTCGTGTGACAATGATCTTTTGACTCTTCTTGTTACTCCCATTCTTCCTGTTTCCAGATTTGTTCCCCCCCGCTTTTTTACGCTCGACTTTTTCCACCTGTTGCAAAGCAATACGTTTGGTAACAAAAGAAATCTTGGTGGCATTGGGAAAATCATCAACCTTCTGGCTACCAGTCACAAACCGTGTGCTTTCCTTGCGCCTGTTGCCGACACGGTTTTCGGAGGAGATCCAGATGCGATACTTGAATTCCAGACCCGATAAATCCCTGAAGCTACGGTTGCTGACATCAACTTTGTAGATCCATTCCTCCTTTGTCGTATTGCCTTTTTTATTGCGATCAACGCGATTCTTGGCCGCACTGAAATCCAGTTGCACGGAAGAAGAAGCCAAAACACAGATAGGAAGGCATGCCAATGCAACCAGAAGAGCAACAAATCTCATCCACCCACTATGCCACCGTCAGGGGTGCCGCTTCAAGACCGCTTCCTGATACTTCATGGAAATTTCTGTGTTCTCATTAAACAACCGGCTCAGCGACGCAAAACATTGTTTGCTTTGATCACTAGGCCTATGGGAAATATTTTGGATAATTACTATATTTATTTCGTATTTATTGAATTTTAATAAAATTTAGCGGATCTTTGTGCGATCCTTCTGGATTGCGCATGCCAAAAATTCGCCGCAAGAATCCCTCAAAGAAAGCTGCTACCAAGCGTGTTAACGCAAAACGCGCAACGGCTAAGCGTGCCTCTGTCAAGCGAACCAAGAAGAAGCGCGCGCCAGCAAAGCGAGTGACGGCTCAGCGGGCCAAGGCAAAGAGCACCCGGGGGAAACGAGCGGCACCCAAGCGCACCAAGACAAAGCGCGCAGCGGCAAGAAAAAGCAAAACGGCGCGACCAGTGAGAAAACGGCGGCGCCTGATCCTCTCAATGATTAAACTCGGCACTGCCGCAACATTGGTAGCAGCCATTGGACTGGGAATTATCTTCCTCGTTTATTCGACCCTAGCAAAGAAATATGACCTCTCAAAACTCGGCCGCATGCCGGCTAGGTCTATTGTTTTTGACCGCAATGGCGAGCAAATCGGGTTACTACATGGATCAAACCGCATTGCCGTTCCCCTCCAGCAAATTCCTCAAGACTTTATTGATGCATTGCTCTCCCGCGAAGATGCCAGATTCTACGGCCACGGCGGGGTTGACCCAATCGGTGTCGT
>CALCSP010000214.1 GCA_937893785.1 uncultured Verrucomicrobiales bacterium | reverse complement strand
TTGGGGCAACGCTTCTGGGATTTGTGGCAAGGCTTCTGTGATTTGGTTCTATAATAAATCGGGCATCAGCATTCGCCTTCATCGTTTCGATAAAGAAGGAACTATACAGCCTGAAGGTGATTTAGTTCCCAGCGGAGGATTAGAGCGGGATACATTTGAGGGTGAAACGTGGGTGGTGACTGACTTGGATGATACGCCACTCTATTACTACATTGCAGGTTCAAAGGCATCGGCCGCCATTGTCCCTCCTGATTGGTCGCCGACTATGCCGCCTTTAAACGACCCGAGCTAGTTGGAAGAGGTCTGTCTACCGATTGTTCTTGTTCTTCAACCCCTGGGCGCGGCCTTCCTTGCTCGCCGTGGAGAGGCGGGTTTTGGCGAGACGGGCGAGGGTGGCCTGGAATTCCTGCTTGAGAGCCCGCTCATCCTTTGACAGGGCGGCGTTTTTTAGCTGCTGGCCGTCAAAGGGTCCCTTGTAGCGGGTCAGCTTGGCGGTGCTGCCGTCTGTCTTTGCGACAAGGGAATATTGCTTGTTGCGAACCATGACCTGTCCCCGGTACCAGATGTAAATCCAATCCTTTTTGCGGGATTCAGCTTTGTTTTGTAGCACAGGGACGATGCTCACTCCATCTTCGGGATGGTTTGCAGGGAGTTTCGCGCCGGAAACTTCACAAAGGGTTGGCATCATGTCGGAAAACTCGACCAGATCATCAACAACCCGCCCGGGCTTTTTGATGCCGGCCGGCCAGCTGGCAATCATCGGGACACGCGTGCCGGTGTCGCTCATGCTACCCTTTCCACCCACGACCTTGGTGCCGTTCCATGGGGTAACGATTGGCTTGTCCGTGCCATTATCACCGGTGAAGATGATCAGTGTGTTGTCGCGAACCCCGGACTTTTCCAATTGGGCCACAATTTGCCCAATGGCCTTGTCGGCGTAGGCCACCATGTCCCGGAAGTGTCGCTGGGGATCGTTGCGGTCGCCCTTATAAGTGGTGGATCCCAAACGCTTTGGATCCCAATCAGTAGAATCCGGGGTGGGATCAAAGGGGCAGTGGGTCAGGATCATCGGATAATAAACGAGAAAGGGCTTTTCCTTGTTCTCATCGATAAAGTCGCAAATGAAGTCGGTGCAGACTTGAGGACCGTATTCACCACCGGTGAAGTCCTTTTCTTTGCCGTTGAATTCCAGTTGAGGGTTGACAAAGCGTCGGTCGATCGACTTGCCATCCTCCTTGGATCGTCCGCTGCGGGTATGTTGCCAGAGGCAAGATTTCTCGAAGCCGAAATGCTGCGGTGCATCAGTTTGCTTTCCGAGTTGCCACTTGCCGGCGATTGCGGTGGCATACCCGGCCTTTTTGAGCTGATGGGCGAAGGTGGTCTGCCCGCGATCCAGCATGCCAAACTTCACGTAGTTGCGCACATTATACTGCCCGGTCATGATCTTTACCCGGGAGGGGGTGCAGATCGGGTTGGAAAAGCAGTTGGTAAAGCGCACACCGGTGGCGGCCAGCTTGTCGAGGTGGGGCGACTTGCAGGATTCGCTGCCATTGGCGGAAAGGGCCTCGTAGCCCATGTCATCAGCCATGATGAGAATGATATTTGGGCTGGACTCGTTCACTTTCCCAGATACTTGGGAAAGAGGTAAGAGGAAAAATGAAAGGGCGAGGCAAAGGGAAGATGGTTTCATTGTTTTGATTGGCGCAAACATACTATGGATTTTTTTGATGGGCGAGGCTTTCCCCCAAAAATGGTCGTTTGGGAGGCAAGAAAACCTTCTTGCTTGTAGAGAAGGTTATCCTGTTGCCTGACAGGCTTCCTGCTACGGGTTTTTGTGATGGCACAAACAGGGGCAATCAAGTTAATATTGCTTATGAGGCGGGCCATCTAGGCAGAATTTCAACGAGAAAGGCAGCACAATGAGTGACTCAAAAAAGCGGGGGAAACCGACTTTCCACCCTGACGAAGATTATGGGAATTCAGGAACGAATATGCCTGGTGGAAACTCCAATGAAAAAGATGAAAAGACAGTAAAAGCCCTACTCTTTGGATTTCTGATCTTTTTCTCTGGCTGGCTGGTCATTGCACTGAACAATCCGTTTCACTGGCCCGATAATACCATGCTCTTTTGTGCCTTCGGTTCGCTTTGCCTGTTGCTATGGTGTTTAGCGTTCTTCCCGGTTCTTTTCGGGAAGAGAAAGAAATACCGGTCTGACCTTAAGGGATGTGCTTCCCTGTTCCTGCTCGGGTTTAGTGCACTTTCTTTCTTTATGTTTTTTGTTACAAAACCTAAAGCGCACCATGGACCTTTGAGCGTCTATGTTAACCACATCGAGGGGCATGCAATTACAGATGGATTGGGTTCCGTTCCCAAATCCCAATCCACCGGGCAGGCGGTAGAAATCAGTTTCCGCAAGTCAGTGGATTTCAGCATCCGTATTTACCGTTTTGATCAGGCTGGAGAGCTGCAGTTTGACAGTGAGCTCAGGTCACTCAATTCGGCAATTATGGATACCTTTGCGGGTGAGACTTGGGTGATAACCGATATGGATGATAAGCCTCTCTATTACTTCGTAGCACAGCAGAAATCTGCAGAAAATGAGGTCAATATTGCGCGGATTCCTCCTGATTAGAAGGTGCCCTGACCCTCAAGTCAAAACTGCAACTCGCTACGCTTGACTGTCATTGAGTGGATGGCCTTACCGTTAATGTTGATCACGGTGTATTTCACGGTTGGGTCATCGCCCCGGAGGTTGAAGTCGACGCGACCAAAGGATTGTTTCGCGTTATACCCGAACAGGGAGTGCTTGATCAGTCCGTGAACGTGCTGGTTGGTCAGGCGGGAGGACTGCCATTCGTAGAGCGGATACATGCCCTCAATTCCGGTATCAATTTTGTAGGCATCAGAGCGGTGCCGGTCGGCGGAGAGGATGATGACACCAGGGATCTTTTCCCCGGCGATATACTCAAAGATCTGCTGGCGTTCGCCGTCAAAGCCGTCCCAGGTGTCTTTTGATCCCGGCTTTACCTTGGGCGTCATGGGCACATTGGTGCAGAAAACGGTGAAGGCGGCGGGTTCCTTGAGAGTTTTTTTGAGCCATTTCATCTGGGCAGACCCAAGCATGGATGGGTTTTTGCCCTTGGGTGACTCGCGGTAATAGCGTCCGTCTATCAAGACGAAGTGAACCTTGCCGATCCAGAAGTCAAACCAGCAACCCGGCTGCTCCTCGCCCCCCCCGTAATAGGGGTTGTCGTAGTTGTCCCTGAATATTTTCCAGACCGCACGCTTCCATTTCGGCTCGTCGACGGCGGGGCCTCCCCAGCCGTCATTGGTGGTGAAGTCGTGGTCATCCCAGATACCGTAGATTGGGACTTTTGCTGCGAGTCTCGACCACTCGGGCTGGCTCTGCCTGCGGTAGTAATGGAAAAGCTGCATCTCGGGTGTCTTGGGATCATCAATGTAGACGTTATCTCCGAGCAGGAGGAGGGCTCGCGGGTCGATTGACCCGATGGTGTCCCAGACGCGCTCGTTCTCAGGGACGTATCCGGCTCCCCCGCCAAAGACGATGGTAAACTCCTCAGAGGGCGCGTCCTTTTTGAGTGAGGTGTTTGGCAGAGTGCGCTTCCATGGCCATGTTTTGGCGTCGAATTTCCAGGCACCTGGCTTTTCATGGGCAAGGTCGAGGAGTAATTTCGTGTGGCCGGGATTGACGGCTTTGGCCGAGGTTGTCTTTAGGTAGGCAATGGCCTCCTTCTTCTTGCCCTGCAGGATGAGCTTGAGGGCATGCGGGTGCATCCGCTTGACCTGGTTGCCCTTCTCCGGTTTTTCATTGTTGACTTTAAGCTTCGATGCCTGGGCAAAAAGTCGGGGGGATAAAGCCGGGGCGGCAAGCATCGCAAGGAAGAGAAGAACTGGTGTCAGGAGCCTATTCATTTTGGGAAAGTATTAGTTTTTGCAGCCAAGATCGAGCCGTTTTTCGGGTGGGGCTGTCGCGATGGGCCCAAAGGTCGGTGTGCCGATGGATCACGGGACCCTCTGGGATTTTGAAGATTTTCTCCACGGGGACGGGAAGAAAAGTGAATTCCCCAAGGTTCAAATGTTCTTTTAGGTAGTCGTTGGCGTTGCCGCATGCCAGGACGGGTCGGCCTTTGAGGCGGGCCAGGCGCTTGAGGGCGGAAGCCCGGTCACTTTCGGGGTATCCCCATTTCTTGTGTCCGTCGAAATGATCGTGGGCGATCATTCCCTTCCAAAAGGCGGCGATTTCATCGTCCGCCAAGCCGATGTAGCTACAGGCAATCGCTCCCCGGGAAAATCCGCAGATAAAAAGATTGTCAGGGTCTCCCCCATATTCCTTGCAAATGCGGGGGAGGTTGACCTTGCAATAGTCTATGGTGGCTTGACGGTCGCCCCACCAGGTCACTGCGCTCTCCCTTTTTCCTTTTTGCACGTAGGGCATGGAGACCCAAATGAATCCTTTGCCGCCGCTTATGCCATAGCCCAGGTTGGCACCCTTGACTTCACCGGTTGATCCGCAAGCGGGGAATTTGTTGCCGGTATATTCGACGAGCACGGGATAGGTCTTCCCCTTTTCCCAGTCGGTCGGGAGGTAGAGGGTGTGATAGACCTGCGTGCCCTTGTATTCGGGCGCGACCTGGCGCACCCGTTTGCCCGGAGCGGGGGCTTCCTCGGACATAACGGGGGTAACCAGGTCCTCGGCCGATTGGGTTTTTGCCATGGAAAGAGGAAGGCTGCCTCCTCCGATAGCAAGGCCCATGAGAATCCGAATGAATCCTTTCATGGAGTTCCATCCTACGGACCTTGAATAAACGGTCAATACGATTCAGAGAAAGGAACTAAACTTATCGGCACTAGGGCGCAGCCAAATTCAGGATTTGGCCAATGCCACTACGACTTCCTGTTTCGATTTCACTACCCCGCCGGGTTGCTCGAGAGTGATGACGAATGCGTCAGGCTTAGAGATTTGCAAGGCGTTGCGGATGGGAATGACCGCGGTTTCGCTACCGGCAGAAATATCAAAGACGCCACCATCGACGGGAAATTCGTCGCGTTCGGGATCGACAATCCAAAGCTGATATTGGTTTTTGGATGGGTCGTTGACGGGCAGGTTGGCAAGAGACATGTATCCTTCCTGGCGCTCGTCATTCCATACGACCTCACCGGTGATCTTCACATAGGGATCGCTCACCGGAGAGAAGTCCAGTCGTTGTGTATCCGGCGCCTCTCGGAGGACTTCAAGCTTTTGAGTGACGGTTAATTCGGGAGAGGGTTGCGGGCTGTCGGAAAAAGGGAGGTTGAAGAAAACAAGCAAGCAGGCCGCCGTCGCCCAACCGAGCCAAGGAATTATGGAAACCATCATCGGTGAGGATTCTTTCTTCGAGTTCTTGCTCGTAAAGGCGGGGATGGTATCGTTGAGGCGGGCAACCAGAGAAGAGGACAAGGAGCAGGGTTTGGAGTTTTTAAGTTCAAGTTCCATGCTGATCCAATCGAAGTCCAAAGAAGCTTCCGACTTATGCTTGGGAGCAAGTTCATTCCACTCCAAGACCTCCTCGTGCGACAAGTCGCCGAGAGCTCGACCCGCATCGAGTTCTTCAAAACGTTCGTAGGGATTTGGAGCGCTCATGATTCGGTGTTCTCCTTTTTCGAATATTCCCTCAGCAATTTTCTGGCGTCGATTAAACCCCGTCTCAATCGAGTTTTGACGGTACCGAGAGGCAAACTCTTTTCGTTTGCGATTTCTTCATGGGTCATTCCTTTGACGAAATGAAGGTTAAAAAGGTCCCGTGTTTTTTCGGGTAGTTGCTCGAGAGCATCCCAAAGTAATTCGCGATCCAAATTAGTTCCCGCAAGTGGAATGGAGGAGGAAACCTCCGGAGCGCTTTCAAGATCAGTCAAAAGCGGGAGCCTGCTTTGCTTTCTTTGCCAGTCAATGGATCGTCGGCGTGCGATCATTCCTATGAAGGTTGTTTCTCGAGCTATTTCTGGTTTGTAACTACCTGCCTTTTTCCAGATTTCGGTGAAAATATCCTGGCATGCTTCCTCGGCGTCGCTGCGATCTTTTATGCGGCGGCAAACTATGCTCCAAACAAGCGGGCCGTAGAGGTCAATGCATCTTTTCATAGCTTGTCCGTCCCCCTTTGCGACGAGAAGGAGCAAGGAATCCCCGACATTGTTTTGACCTCCTCCTTGCTCAACAATTCCGAGGGCGAAACAGAAGGAGTTGATGTTGGAAAAAAGGATGAAATTACGCAGGTGCATGGAGAGGAGACCGACGAAATAAAACCAAAGAAGCAGTTGTCATCAATGAAAATAGATCGTTTTTTTTTCATGTTTCAGCGGCCGAAACGCGCCCGTTCTGGAAGCTGCATAAGGTATGAATCCACTATGCGATCTTCACGTTGTTCCAGTTCGCGGAGCAAGTCGCGGAAGACGTTACGCGAAGACCAGGCTTCTGCGGCAAGCTGCGCAACTGGCTGATCGTCGAAAATCACACTTCCTATTTTGTTGCTTTGAGAAGAGCTAATGAATTTTGAATATTTGGTAAGGAACTCGTTACCCCTTCGTATGTAATTTCTCCAGCTAGCTTCATATTCTCCCTTATTGTAAAGATCGGAACTTTCTTTCAGGGTATTTTGAACGAAAAGTATGGCGTCGACAGTGGTAATATCTTTCTCGGGAAGCTCCATCGGATCTTTTATTACGGAACCGATTGCATTTACGAGTCCGTTGAATGCTTCCGTATCGGAGTCGATGATCCGTATGCCACTGATTGTCGATTTGCCCTCGCCCTGAGTCAGATAAATAGGGGCACCGTGAATCGTTCTTAACTTATTGTAAGGCTTGGGGTTTTCGCTTACGTGCTTTCCGACTATCACATGCCGGGCCAAAACACCGTAAAGCTCTTCGGCACCCGATTTGCCGTGGTTTTTGATGAGGGATTTGTACGGCTCTTCCTCCCAAGCTTCGTTCACGGGAGCAAAAATAGTGTAGGTGCTTCTGGATGAGGCCAGAGGAAGGTCCAACCCCGTCTCTGTGAGCAAGCTGGCTAGAGTGCTGAAACGTTTCTCGCCCTTGATCAATTCGAGCAGGCTATGCTCGGAAGGAAGTATGACGCGGTCAATGACGTGAATGATGCCGTTGGCGCAGGGTATGTCCGTTTCTGTGATTTTCGCTCCGTCTATGGTGGCATGTTTGCCGTGAAACTTGTAGTTGAGCTGTTGGCCAAAGGCACTGGACGGCGTCACGTCAGAGACGCCAAGGCTTCGGCGGCCGCCTGATGATTTGCCGTATGCATAAACGCTTTCGGTGATGTGGTGTTTGATGATATCTTCGAGACGTTCGTCGTTTTCGGGTAGAAAGAGGGCTTCCAAGGTTTTGGCAGGAAGTTTTCTGAACGCCTCGTCCGTTGGAGCAAAGGTCGTATACAATCCATGCATGTTTTGAAAGAGCTTGCCCTGTCGGCTGGCTGTTATTGCCTTTGTAAAAATGGTAAACCTGCCATCCTTCTGAAGTCGCTGAAAGAGGTCATCAGTCGTTGGAGTGAGAACTTTATCGATCAGGTAAATGACTCCATTGGAGCACGGAATGACGTCTCCCGTAAAACTGGCATCACCAATTTTTCCGTCTTTGAAGTTAACGGAGAGAAACTGACGCGTAGTCATTCGAAGCAAAGAGTACTTCTCAATAAAAATGGGAGCTTCCGAAATTTCTTTGACGTGAAATCCAAAAACTTCCTCCAAACGATCGTCGTTACGAGGGTCAAGCAAGGTCTCTACAGTCCCCTTGGGCAACTTCTTGAACGCAGCGTCAGTAGGGGCGAACACGGTATAGCTTGTGCTGGTATTTTCTGAAAGGGTGGATCCGATCCCCGTTTTTTCCAGGAGTTGCAGGAAGTTTGATAAATCCGGCATCTCCCGAACCGTGCGGCCTATGGTCTTGGCTTCTGCTGGGTTTGCTGCTTGGAGGCATGGAGCGAGGATTGAAAGGGCGGCGATGAAGGAAACGGGGAATGCATCAAGGAGTCTCATGTTGGCAGAAGGGAAGTATTTGGTGAAGTTAAGGCTAATGGGAACGCGGACTCCCTCTGGCGGAAGCCCGCGTTCCCGAAGGAAAGGAAATGAATTAGTTAGCGGACGCGAGAACGTGGTCAAAGGCTCTTCTCATGATCCAGGCCTGTGAAGTGGAGCAGTGTTCGGCTGAAGCTTTGTGAAGGGCAACCTCGATTGTCTTTGCCGCAGTTGAGCAAGCGGAGGAGGAGCACTGACCGAGTATTGCCTTACCTGCATTCATGTAGAGAGAGGCTGTTTGAGCATGGTGGCCGGAATTGAACATCGGTACGCCCTTATGAATGGCGTGCTTGATGATTTCGTGGGTCTTGCCGGTTTTGCTCGAGGTTTTCTTGCCGTCACTCGGGATCAAGACGGCGTCAATGACGTGAATGATTCCGTTTGAGGTCTTTATGTCGGCCTTGACCACCTTGGACTTATTGATCAGAAGTGTGTCGCCCGATGGCTTAATGGTGAATTCGGCGCCATTTACGGTTTTCGCCGAATCAAGCTTGGCGGCTTTCTTGGCCTTAACTTTACCGGGAACGACGTGGTAGGTTAGGATGCTTACGAGCTTTTGTTTGTTTTCAGGTTTGAGAAGTGACTGGACCGTGCCTTTGGGGAGCTTGGCAAATGCCTCGTCAGTCGGGGCGAAGACCGTGAAAGGGCCATCTCCCTTAAGGGTGTCGACAAGGCCGGCCGCTTTGACAGCGGCTACGAGTGTCTTGAAGCTTCCGGCTTCGGCTGCGGTGTCTACGATGTCTTTTTTGGGTGCGGCGCTTGCGAGCGCGGCTGTAATAAAGAGTGCGGAGAAGGAGGTGAATATTTTTTTCATGTTAGTAATTTGTGGTGTTGAATTGAGAAATGTTAATGGTATCAAAACAGTTTTCGCTCGGTCTGGATTTTCAGATTCAAAAAAAACATTTTTTCTGCAGGCGCTTTATTGCCTGCTAATCAGGGCATGGAATTATGTCCCGTAGTTCCAAAATACTCATTTTTATTGGGAACTCGAAGGTGGCGCAAAATTTGCAATCTCCCTTTTCGCATGAGTTCAAATCGTTTTAGTACCTATCATGCAAACGGGTATTTTGATGAGACGTTCAGCTTGGGTTCTTCTCCTCTTACTCACTACGGCGAAATTGCCTTTAGATTTTCTAACCTTGAATCACTGGAAATCGAGGCCAAGCAAAGGCATGCGGCTGCCTTCTTTTTGGAGAATGGTGTTACTTTTACCGTCTATGGAGACGATGAGGGAACCGAGCGGATATTCCCGTTCGATCTCATTCCGCGGATTATTCTCCTTTGGTAACTCGCGGTAATAATGTCCGTCTATCAGGACGAAGTGACCCTTGCCGATCCAGAAGTCCCCTCTAGGTAGGCAATGGCCTCCTTCTTCTTGCCCTGCAGGATGAGCTTGAGGGCATGCGGGTGCATCCGCTTGACCTGATTGCCCTTCTCCGGTTTTTCCTTGTTGGCTTTAAGTTTTGATTTCTGGGCAAAAAGCCGGGGCGGCAACCAGAACGAGCCAAAGAATGATGCGGATGTGGCTTTTTTCATTTTGGTAAAATTTGCTTATTCTTTCTTTAATTTTGAGATGAGAAAAGTGGTCGT
>CALCSP010000213.1 GCA_937893785.1 uncultured Verrucomicrobiales bacterium | reverse complement strand
GGTCTCAATGCCGGGCGCTGCATTCACGGCAAGCTGTAGGCCTAGATTAGGATCGCCGTTTTTGCTTCCGATGCCATGAAGCTTAAAGAGTAATCCAACACTGGGCAGGTCATTTTTGATTGGCGCGCCCCTTCCATCGCGAACATGGCAACCCGAACAGGAACGAGCATTGTAGAGAGGTCCCAAGCCATCACGGGCAGTCGTCGAACTGGGAGAGAAAACCCAATTTTTGTTAAAGAAGGAATTGCCTACCACATGAGCCCTTCGATTGGTCCGGCTAATATTAGCCAAAGGCATGCCGAAGGCGTTTGGGCCTTGCTGAAAAATCGTTGTTTTTCCGCCGCTTAGACTGGTTTCAGCTGGTGTGCTAACCGTGAGTAACGCGGCAAAGGCCAAACAGTAAGTGGTGAGAATTTTGTCAATTCTCAAGGGCATTATTCTTCTGGTTCTCTAGCGACAATGACACCGATTTCCTTGGATATCTCCACCAGACCATCGGCGACATTTTCAAGTTCTTCAATCAATGCTAAGATCGTTTTCCTGGCTGCAGAACCATCCTCGGCTAGGATGGCTTGATCGAAGGGAGGAGGGACTGCTTTGGAAGCTGCTAGGGATGCCTTGAGCTTCTTGTTAATATCTGCACTTAGTGAGGAATTTTTTGCGCTAGCCAGCGCTTGAATTCCCGGGCCCTGAATGGTTGATCCATTACTACTTTCGTAGCGGCCTTTCCAAACGTTCATGATGCCGACAATGTCATAAATGGCATCAAGATGTGTAGTGTCACTGAAACAGGAATGCTCATCCTCTTGTGCTCTGGATTCGTAAGCAACCAGCAATCGCTCGCCGGCTAGCTCAAATCCACTCAATAATGTCATTCCCGTGAGAATTTTTTGGATCGACTTCTTGGGGTCATTCTTCACGAAGGCAGATCTGTAATTGTCTTTTCCATTTTCCCATTCGCCGACAAGATCCTGAAGGTTTTCCAGCAAAAGTGATACCGTAATCCTTAGGAATTGTTTTCTGCGCTCAGCGTTGGGCTCGGTGGTATAGTCGGTATGAGGGCGGTTACCTGGTCCATCTGCACGTAAATCCTGCCCCCAGAGCAGAAATTCGATAGCGTGATAGCCACAACTTATGTTCTCTTCTCCATCCTTTTCATTGAGAGAAACGAGTAGCTCTTTGGTAATGTTCGGATATGACTCCTTGTCATTGATAATGCCTGCTTCGGGCATGCCTTGAACGTAGTCGACATACGCTTCATCCATTGGCCATGCGTTAAGCAATCCTTCAGGTCCATCTTTGTCATCAATGGGACCATCATAAAACCTGTAAACTTCAGTCTGTAGGTAGGGTAACCTCGCTTTGATCCAGCTTTCTTTAGCGGCAACCAAACCTTCTTGAGTTGGAGCAGCAAGAAATGCATTAATCTTACGACTCATTTCTTTAGCGGAATTTAGTGAGTCGGAATAGGTCGCATGCACAATTTGTGCATAGGTTTCAACAACATCATGGTGATCCACAGGGTCTGAGTTTGCGCTGCCATTTTGAGTGGTCTTGCAAGCAGGTATGAGACCAACGCAGATTAAGATGGGAAGAAGAAAACGAGTAGACATGCTCTTGATAATGAGAATCAATATCAAATTATCATTAAATCAACAAATCAAAAATGGATACGATCTCTATTCTTTGAGGGTTTTGCCTAATTTTTGATTTGTTGCTGAAGTTGGCTCTGGTTGCGGATCATCAGAGGCTTCGTTTTGTGTTTCTCTCGAACCTTAGAAAAAAGCACAAATAGTGCTGAGTGATTGAGAAAGAGATCGGTGATCTTCAGACTCTTTTGGACAGGGACAGAGTGAGCTACGGGAAG
>CALCSP010000212.1 GCA_937893785.1 uncultured Verrucomicrobiales bacterium | reverse complement strand
TAACCACCGGCAAATTATAGCTTTCCTTCGTGATCAAGAAATTGCCGATAAGTTAATGGAAGACGTTGGACCTAGATATGCTGACCGACCAGGTGGCTATACCAGAATTCTAAAAATGGGTCCGCGTTATGGTGATAATGCCCCAATGGCAAGAATTGAACTTGTTTAATTGACCCGTCAAGGAAGCAGTCAATAGAAACCTATGGTTTCCGTTCCTCCCCATGGCATGAACCGATATCGAGCATCCGTCTCTTATGATGGAGGCCCCTTTCATGGTTTCGCAGAGAACCCAGATGTTGAAACAGTCGCAGGTAAATTGCGACAATCATTAGAAAAGATCATTGGACATGAAATTCATCTGACATGCGCAGGACGAACAGACGCAGGTGTTCACGCTGAAGGTCAAATAATATCCTTTGATGCTGAAACTTTTGATATTTCAAAAATCGAAAGATCTCTGAATAAACTCTGCGCTCCGTTCATAACGGTAAGCGATCTGCAAAAGACTAATGACCTTTTTAGCGCAAGATTTTCAGCTACGCATCGGACATACAGATATCAAATTCTTAATGACGAGTATCCGAATCCTTTCTACCATCGGTTTACTTGGCATGTTCGGACGCAATTGGATCTTGATAGTATGCAACGAGCGGCTCAGGCAGTGGTAGGAGAACACGACTTCAGTTCATTTTGTCGAAAAGCCACAATCCTTATTGACGGGAGAGAAGAGGAAGCTTCCTTAACAAGAGAAGTAATTTCTATCGCTGTAAAGAGTGAAGGCTCTTTCGTTGAAATATGGGTTACTGCAACATCCTTTTGTCACCAAATGGTTCGGTCAATTGTAGGAACGCTTGTAGAAATAGGAAAAGGGCGCATGGATGAATCAGATATGTCATCAATTATCTCAAAGAAGGATAGAAACGCTGCTGGACCTGTGGCGCCTCCCCAAGGCCTGACGTTGATGGAAGTTGGGTATTCAGATCCAAAAAAGCAATGATGTCTCAAAAGATTGGTTGTTTAGAGGCTTGTTTCACCGTATCGTAGATAGTTGTCCTAACTGAATTAGGAAAAGAACTGGAAAAGAAAAAGTCGTGGCTACATATACACCAAAAAAATCTGAAATAGAGCGCACATGGCATCTTGTAGATGCTGAAGGCCTTGTGCTGGGAAGGATGGCAACCGAAGTTGCTAAAATCCTTAGAGGGAAACACAAACCCACTTATGCTCCTCACATTGATACCGGCGATCACGTGATAGTTATAAACGCTGACAAAGTCGTGCTCACAAGCGGGAAGGCAGAACGAAAAATCGTATACCGACATACTGGGTTTCCCGGCGGCATTAAGTCCGATAGCTACGAAGAACTTTTGGCAAAGAAACCCGCTGACATTGTTCGCCAATCAATCCGTGGCATGATCCCTAAAAACAGATTAGGCAGACAACAATTATCAAAACTGCAAGTGTATGCTGGGCCCTCGCACCCACACCAGGCACAGAAGCCAATCGCATTAGAAATAGATCACGCACGAGCGAAAGAAGTATAAAGTATGTCAAACCCACTTGTTCAAACAACAG
>CALCSP010000211.1 GCA_937893785.1 uncultured Verrucomicrobiales bacterium | reverse complement strand
GTGCCGGCTCACCATTAAGTTCAGAGGGGGCTACTTTGTCTGAGTGGAGTAGGGAAACCGGATGTATATCCCTCTGTTCCTTTTTCGACAAGCCGTCAGCAAGGTGCCGAAGGTTTATAGTTGAAGCCGCCCTTCGCGACCCGTTATCGAGTAAGATAATACATGGTGAAGCAGGATTTATTTTTGCCCGGTCGGAATCTATTTTCATTGAAATCGAGCCAATTACGGAGAATGAAGTGGTTCAGTTATGGTTACGACAACAGGTGAAGGTCAGACTTATTGATGTGGATTTTCGATGGCGTCTGCAATGGTGTCAATTGAGCGAAGTATTAGCTTTGCTTTCTCTGCATCTCCAACCTTGAGCCCAAAATGTTTTTCAAGAGCAACTACAAGCTGTAAAGCGTCCACGGAATCAAGTCCCAGTCCCTCGCCGAACAATGGAGTGTCATTAGCGATATCTTCAGGAGTTTCTTGAAGCATCAACTCTTCGATTATAACTTCCTTAATTTTTTGTCTTATCTCAGTATCAGCACTCATTTTTTCGGGTAAAATCTAGTAAATTCCACCATCAATCTTAATAACAGAACCTGTAATATATGCAGCTTCAGGACAAGCGAGAAAGCGAACGGCAGAAGATACTTCCTTGGGTTTTCCAAACCGTCTCATGGGAATCTGCTTAACAGCGGACTTACGTGCATTTTCGTCCATTTCGGATAATGCTTCAGTATCAATATACCCAGGGCAAACGGCATTAACTGTCACGCCAGCCCTGGCTAGCTCTTTGGAAAGAACCCGAGATAATGATACAACGCCAGCTTTGGCGGATGCATAATTTGCCTGTCCTAGCGGTGCGCTTAGTGCACTTAAAGAAGCAATATTAATAATCCTGCCAAACCTTTGTGAAACCATCAATTTGCTTACACTTCTACAACCATAAAAAACACCGTTAAGATTCAGATCAATAACCTTGTGCCAGCTATCGTCCGACATCAGAGCCAAAAGAGAGTCATTGTGACCACCTGCGTTATTGACCAAAACATCGATGCTGTTTCCTTGACCTGAAATTTGTGCTACCGCCTTGTCCCACGAATCTGAAAGGGAGACGTCAAGTTCAATAATCGATGACCGCTCAGGGAACTTTAAGTGAATCTGATCTACGATGTCCCTACTAGAACGTATACCCAACCAGACATAATCATCTGGTGCATTCTCCAGAAAATCATAGGCTATAGCCTGGCCCAAACCTCCGTTTGCTCCGGTGATAAGAATATTGCGCATTATGAAAATAAGGTGAGAGAAATTGAGCGCTCAAGAGCCAAGTAACAGTGTCGAGCATGATTGATCCATGCCGCTTCCGCTGACTATCGCTGAGTTAAATTTTCCTGAACCTATAAGACCAGCTGCGGCAGCGCAAGACCAGCCGACTGAAACGCCAAAACCTTCTCCCATTATCTCGCGAATGTTTAATCTTTTTCCTGAAAAGTCCTCCCAGAGTGAACCCTCGTTAAATCCCT
>CALCSP010000210.1 GCA_937893785.1 uncultured Verrucomicrobiales bacterium | reverse complement strand
TTTGGGGGAACTAACTGGAGGAAGCAGATTTTCTTATGTGGTTGGAGATACCGGCAATGGGGCTTTTCCTATTCAAGGCAAAAACGGCGGGTTAAATATTAAGGTCCGGGAACAGGGCTTTAATACCCAGTTTCTCAGTAAGCCTTCTTCTGAAGAGGGGAGTGGTGACGCAATAGTTGATGTATGGCAGGAAACAGAGAGTAATCTTTTGGTATTGGGAGAGAGGGAGAATCCTGCCCATGTCCTGTTGTGGAATGGGAAAGCATTCAATTCCCGCAGGAAAATTGTTAAGAATAAAGGTGGAAAGGTGGTTCTAGAAAATTCCCTTTGGCATTACCTGAGTGCTATCCGACCTGCTAGTGACAATCAGTCCCAGGGGCGGAAAAATCCGCAAAAAGTGTATTTAAAATACAATTATTACGATGGGAAAAAGCTGGTTCAGGAGGAAAAGGTCAGTATTGCAGTCTGTGAGTTTCCGCTGAAAGATGGGGATCGTGAAAAGCTTGCCATTATTTTTTCATCACAAGATCCTGAAAAAATAAGGGGAGAAATTTCTACGGGTACAAAAAAGTTAAAGGATGTTGAACTTAAAATCAAATGGTGGGGTTGGGCGAAAGAGGTAAAGGAAATTAGGGATGACTTACAAAGGATGGGAAAGGATTTTATAGGCGCAGATTTTGATAAGAAAATTTTCCCTAATTTATTCCAGCATAGGAAACTAGGAGTTGATGACTTTCGTGAAGAAATTCTTGGTTATATCACATTGATGTCCGAAAAATTTCCGGAAGTGGTTGCGAAGGATCCAAGAATACCTCTAAAACCCAGTGATGAATTCCTTTTCAATAAAGTTTTTAGCTGGAAGGACTTCATTGACACTTTAGATGAAGAGAATGAGGACGATGATGAGCGTGAAGAGCGATCGGGGAAGGGGCGTCGACGGGGCAAAGAATGGATACAGGAGCCAAATGCTGAGATGTCTGCGGATTCTTTTGTGCAAACAATAGACCAATTTCTCTCGTCTATTGATGATCGCTTTCAGAACGGTGGATGGAGTAAAAAAATCTCCGACAAGGCTAAAGAGTTTACAAGTAAAGTGCGCTTTCAATTCAGTGGTGAGAAAGGGAAGGAATTGTGGAATCTGGCTGATAGGCAACCCGAGAACGCCCAGCCACCTGAAGATCTGCCTTTAAAATTAGAGAAAGATCGAAAGCTATTAATGGTCGGTATCAAAAAGAGAAAGGAAACCCTGAAGATGATAGAGTCATCGGAAATTTCCGGTGTCCCATCTGGTGTTTATAATATTGTGCTTATTTTTGACGGGGCAGCCGAAGAGGCGCCGGACAGGGAAAGACCATTTATCATCTGGACGAGTTCAAACAAGAGGGGATTATGAAAACAGCGACACAGTCTCTCACGAATTCTATCTGGCGGATTCTCTCAGGGAAGGGGAGTGAGCATGACCCAGCACAAATAGCGAGGCAATTTGCTGATTTGTGTAGAGATGCTGTTGACCGGCTGGAAGATTGCCGTGACCTCAAGGAGGATGGGGACGTAAAGAAGGCGGTGGAGATAGCTGAAAAGGAGCCGCCGCTTATGGAGGTGTTGGAGTCCCTTGGTAAGTTCCGGCAAAGTCAGGCCTGGGAGGATTATTGTAAGAAAAACGCATTGCCAATCGCGCCCGCGGCGGACAGGGGCGCGGCAGGATGGATCACTGGACTCTATCAGGAGTGGGATGGTACCTCTAAGTTTTTGTGGAAAAAATATCGCAATGCCGTGATCGGTAAGAATCAGGAGGTGATGATTTCTGTGGTTCACAGAATCCTGAAACTGGACCCTTCCGATCGCTCTGCAAGGGATGAAGTGAACCGTATCCTGCGCCGTTATTTCAGGGAGCAGAAGAGAGAGCTTGATAAGCTGGTGGATGCCGGTGAACGAGAAAAGGCATTGGAGCTTGCTGACGGTCTGGATCGATTGCCATATGACAAGCTTAAGAAGGGGAAGGCATGGGACACGGCCATCAAGTGGCGCAATGAGCTCAAGCGTGGAGAGGATGAGCAGAAGCTCACAGAATTAATTTCGCAACTTCCTCAACAGTGTGAGGCGCGCGAATTGGAGAGTGTCCGGGAGAGTGTTAAGGAAGCGCGCATTCTTATCAAGATGCACAAGTTTTCCATTGATGAGGGGGATGGGCAATGTCTTGACGATTCGGAAGCGTGGATACCTGAGGAGGAGGATAGGCTAAAGCGTGAGGCGCAATCCAAGGAAGCCGTGGAGCGATGCATGAAGGAGCTAACCAGAATAGAGGGAAACTGGGCGGCTATTGCTCAGGGCTCCGTTGGTTCTGCTAGCGAG
>CALCSP010000209.1 GCA_937893785.1 uncultured Verrucomicrobiales bacterium | reverse complement strand
GATACGGTGTCGGTCCTCCTTACTAACGAGGTCAACTTTGTTGATAAGAATCACGTTAGCGAATTCAACCTGATCAACGAGAAGATCAACAATGGTCCGTTCATCATCTTCGGCAACGGCAGTTCCGCGTTCTTGAAGATTGTCGATGCTCTCATAATCTTTTAAGAAGTTAAGAGCATCAACAACAGTAACCATCGTATCGATTCCGGAGATATCACCGAGTGAATTCCCTTCTTCATCACGAAATGTGAACGTCTCGGCAACCGGCATCGGTTCACTAACTCCGGTAGATTCGATGAGGAGGTGATCAAATCGGCCTTCACGAGCCAGCTTGCCAATCTCAAGCAGAAGGTCTTCGCGCAGTGTGCAACAGATGCAACCATTCGACATCTCCACCATCTTTTCTTCGGAATGAGAAAGGGCAGCATCGCCGGAACGAACTAGGGCGGCATCAATGTTGACTTCGCTCATGTCATTGACGATCACGGCAACTTTTTTTCCTTCTCGGTTGCTGAGAATATGATTTAACAGCGTGGTTTTTCCTGCTCCAAGAAAGCCTGAAAGAACAGTAACTGGAAGTTTTGAAAGTGTGCTGACGTCCTGCATGTGGAAAATAAGCTAATACATCGCATCTCATCAAATGCAAATAACTTGCAACAAAAGACTTCGCCTTAACCTGCGTAATAGTAATACAAATCATGAAGCGGTTGACCGGCTAGAGCATGAGCGGGTCAAAATAGTCCACGTGAACCATTCGTCGTGATTATTCGATTTACTAAGCACCACCCTGATTTCACCAATCTATATCGCACAAGAGTCAAGACTATTGACTGACGGGTTGATAGTGGTGTTCCCCCCGTTGAAGCCTACAAGGGTGATTTACTTGTTTGGGCAGTGCCCTTGGCATCGGTGGCTATTCCTTCGACTTCCATGCCTTGCGATCGCCAAAGATGGATGAGCCGACCCGCACAGCTGTTGCACCTTCCTCAATGGCCATTTCATAGTCGTTACTCATGCCCATGGACAGGCCCTGCAGGGGCAATCCGGAGTGGTCGGCGAGTTCATCGCGCAACTCTCGCAGGGCGACAAATTCCCTGCGGGTCAGTGAGGGTTCAGTAGTCAGTGGCGGGATAAGCATCAGTCCGATGATCTCAATGCGTTCCAGTTGAAGTAGGCTGTCAAACTCCGCCCTGATTGTATCAACCGGGAAGCCGAACTTTCCAGCTTCCCCTGCAGTATTGACCTGCAGATAGACCTTTGGGAAGAGGCCTAGATCGGCGGCAATAAAGTCAATTCTTCTGGCAATTTCACTGGAATCAACGCTGTGTATTGTCTCCACCAGAGGTAGGACCTTACGCACCTTGTTCTGTTGCAGGTGACCAATAAAGTGCCAGCGCAGCCGGGCAGGCAATGCCGGAACCTTCGTCACGACTTCCTGCACGCGATTTTCTCCGAAGAGGTCATGGCCGCACTCGATAAGTTCTGCAACTGTTTGCGCCGGCCACGTTTTACTCACAGCGATGAGCTCAATGTCTTGAGCATCTCGTCCCGATTTCTGAGCGGCAGCGGCTACCCGATCCTTCACCGATTCATAGAGCTGGGCAATATTCGACATGGTATTTACACAGTGAGTTCACTGTTCAGTGGGATGCGCCAATTTACTCAGTGTCAAAATATCTATCGCCGGCGTCTCCCAACCCGGGGACAATGTAGGAATTTTCATCGAGTCCCTCATCGATAGCAGCTGTGTAAACCGGGATATCAGGATGTTTCTCGCAGAAGTATTTGATGCCTTCGGGGCAGGCGACTAAGCAGATAAAGCGGATGTTAATACCTCCTTGCTCCTTGACGAGGGTAGCGGCGGCGGCGGCACTGTGTCCTGTCGCCAGCATGGGATCAATGAGCAGGATGTCCGAGTCATTGATACTCTGGGGCATCTTGCAGTAGTAGGTGGTCGGCAGACAGGTTTTCTCATCGCGAGCCATGCCGATATGGCCAACCTTGGCATCTGGAATGATATCGAGTATGCCGTTGAGCATGCCGGTTCCGGCGCGCAAGATCGGGATCATGATCACGGAGCGCTGCAGTGCAATGCCGTGGGTTGTTGTCAGCGGGGTGGTAACTGTGATGTTCCGGGAGGGTAGCTCACGCGTGATCTCATAGGCCATTAGCCTTGAGATATTATGCAGGTTCTTGCGGAACTTTTCGCAACCAGTATCCGTGGAACGAATCTCCGTGAGCAGGGCTCCGATCAGTGGATGCTCTATGACTCGGACATCAGGTGGCATGGGAAAGGCAGTTAAGCAGGGTTGCAGAGGGGGCGGGCAGTGCCTTTACATCCCCGTTACCGACCGCTCTCATGATCCGGACCCGCCTTGGCCTGACTTGGTCTCGGCCGTTTTTAGGCCTTTGGAGATTGAAATCATGTCACCGGCAATGCTGAGCATTTCACGTTTGGATGGATCCAGAAAATGGGGGTAGTCGGGAATCTTCTCAGCCAGTTCCTCCTCCTTGTCCTTGGCTCTGCGCATGGATTTGTCGTCGTCATCCTTGAAGTTTTCCATCCACTTAAGTTCTTTGGCGGTGACATTATCCAAGGTCAGCCTGGCAACCTTATATCGCCCTTTTTCGCTCTCATTGATTTTTGCAAACAGCTTCCTGCGATCTGCATTGCGGCTGTTGCGCCTCTCTTTGTCTTCTTGATTCTCCGCGAGTCTTTTCTTCAGGTTGAGGGAGATCTCGTTTTTTTCCTTGGCTTCCTTGAAACGCTTATTGTCATCCTGAATATACTGGAATTCCGTTGACTCGGCGATGCGCTTGGCAGAGATCTCACGGAGTTTCTCAATGGGCGGGACATCGCCAAATAGGTCGTATTTCATTTTCCGGATTGCGTCGTGTTCAAGGGCATTGGGAAGAGATTCTTCACCGGTTTCCATTTCATCACGGTAGGAGGGCAGGATGATGTCGGGAACAACGCCTTTGAGTTGGGTGGAGCCACCGGCAATGCGGTAAAATTTCTGGATGGTCACCTTCAGTGCACCTGCCCGCTGCTTGGTCTCCAGCGGGAAGAGAACCGGCATATACTGTGCTACGGGCATGACCGTTTGGACAGTTCCCTTACCGAAAGTCGACTTATCTCCAATAACGACTGCACGTTGGTAGTCCTGCATGGCTGCCGCGAAGATTTCACTAGCGGAGGCACTGCTACGGTCGGTCAACACGACCAGTGGGCCCCCATATACTGCCTGGGGTGTGCGCGAATTGCGTTCGGTGATTTTGTTTTTCGCGTTTTTGGCCTGTACCACCGGTCCGGCGGGGATAAAGAGCCCCGTCATTCGGATGGCCTCCTCTAGCGAACCGCCGCCGTTTCCGCGCAGATCCACGACCAGTCCGTCAATTTGTTCCTCTATCAGTCTGTTGAGCAGCTTTTTTACATCCGCACTGCAACTGCTTGTGCCGCGTTCCATGTCTGCATAAAAGGAATAGAGGTTGATCCAGCCGATGCGCTGTTTCTTTCCCTCGGGGCCCGACACTTCAATCAGCTCTGCGTTGGCCAGTTTATCCTTCAGGTTCACTTGGTCACGTGTGATGAAGATCTTGCGTGTTTGCGAATCATCAGCGGCATCAGCGGGAATAATCTTGAGCACTACGACTGATCCCTTTTTACCCCGAATCATGTCAACGATCTTGTTGAGTTTCATATACATGATGTCCACGATTTCCCCGTCTTCACCTTGCCCGACACCGACAATGCGGTCATTGATCTGTAATTCCCCGGCTTTGTCTGCAGGTCCACCAACGACAATTCCCTGAATCTTGGCAGATCCGCTATCTTCTGTGCTAAGCAGGGCACCGATGCCGACGAGCTTGTTGCCCATGTTCACGCGGAAGTTCTCAAGCTCTGACTGGCTGAAGTAATCGGAATGGGGGTCATATACTTGCGAGAGGGTTGATAATAAGAAATTACAGACTTCCTCCTCGTCATTCTCATCAAGGCTGCGCATAAAGCGGGTGTAGCGCTTGAGGATCTTATCCTTTGGTGTTTCATTGCCCTCACTGCCGAGGATGTCTTCTAGTTTTTTCCCGATTTCCTTGGCTCTTTCTTTCTGTGTGATAAGGCGTAGCTCCTCGGCAAGTAGCTGCCCCTCGATGACATTTTTCCAAAGGACGTCCGCAGCGGCCATGTCGGCTGCCCATTCTGAGTCCTTACGGCGCTTCTCAACGGTGCGGTCACTGTCGAACTTGAATTCCTCAGTCTTCAGGAGATTTTCGATTTTCTTTACCCTGTCCTGTACCCTTTGCACATACAGCGCGTAGATGTCGGTGGCAGGCTTGATGGATCCCTCAAAGATGTAGTCGTCCAGTGAGGTCTTGTACTTGCGCTCGAAATTATCGATGTCCTTCTGTGTGAAGTAGAGTTTGCTGGTATCAAGGAAGTTGATGAAGGTATCGAGAAGTTTCTCGGAGACATCATCTTCAAAGTCAGTGCGCGAGTAGTGATTGTTTTGCACCATGTTGGCAACATACTGGGCGATGGTGCCGTAGTTCGGGGCAGCAGGAGCTGATGCTTGGAGTGTGATGGCCAGAGCAACCGTCGAGAGAAAGGTAACGATGATGTTCCTGTTTGTATTCATAGATCTGTTGTGGTTCACTGCTTGACCGCGCGCGAAAACATTTTTTTGTTGGATTGTGATTGTCCTCTATTCGTCAGCGAGTGTCGAATTATTTTACTTAAGATCCTTGCCATGTCTGAAGAAGATGAAAAGCCTGATTTACGCTGCTACGAGGGAGGTCCTCTGGCCACGAACGGTTATGTTTTCAGGGCTCCAGGAGGCTGGGTCGCCGTGGACGCTCCGCTGGGAATGGCGGAATGGTCTGAAAGCGAAGATGTTGACCCACAGTTGCTTATACTCACTCATCAGCATTTTGATCATGTCATGGGTGCAGCCGGGATGGTGGAGCGGTTTGGCTGCCCCATCTGGGCTTTCGCGGCTTATGAGCGTGGATTGACACTCGAGGATTTTTTCCAAGGGCTCGAGGGCACAGGTTTTGAAATTGCTTCATATAATGTAGATCGAACCCTTGAAGGGGAAATAGGCCAGAGCCTTGATGTTCTTGGTTCTTCAGCCAGCCTTATGCACATTCCGGGTCATTCCCCTGACAGCATTTGTATTGCACTGGAAGGGTGGGACCTTGTTTTTGGTGGTGATGTCCTCTTTGAGTCGGGTGTCGGGCGAACTGATTTTCCCGGGGGCGACACTGGGCTGCTCTTGGATGGGATCCGTGAAAAATTGTTTTCTCTTAATGATTCAACTGCGGTGCTGCCCGGTCATGGTCCACCCACGACCATTGGTAGGGAGCGCAGGGAAAACCCGTTTCTCTAACGGGTTTTCGAGCTGAGAATTAACGTCGGGACCAGTTGGGCTGGCTGATTCGCCCCAATCCGCTGACAATGGGCGTGGTAGCTCCTCCTGCGGTATCGTTGATCAGCAAATCTTTACCGTTGCTAAATACCAAGTGAGTGCTGTCCGGTCCCCATGATGGATCTTCACCTCGTCCGATAAGCTTTGTGCTTCGGTCACTAAAGTTGTATACCGCTATCCAGTAGGTCCCATCCTTACGGACATTAAATGCCATCTTTGTGCCGTCTGGCGACCAGCTCGGTTCAGTGCAGTGGGTGTAGCCTACAGAGAGTTTCTGCGGGGGACCACCGGAGGCAGGAGTAATGTAAATCAGAGGGCGCCCGCCTGAGTCTGATGAGTAGGCAATGAACTTGCCGTCAGCAGACCAAGTTGGTGATGTCTCTACACCACTTGTTTTTGTGATTCGTTTTGCCTTTGTACTGCCGACATCTGCAACAAAAATTTCCGGATTGCCCACAAAGCTCATGGTCAGTGCGATTTGGTTTCCATCTGGAGAGAAAACGGCACCACTATTTGTGCCGGGTGCCTTGATGATCCTTTGCCTATTGCCTGACTTGAGGTTGAGCTTGTAGATGTCTGCAAATCCGCTGCGGTATCCGGTATGGATGATGTTGCTGCTGTCAGGAGAGAGGGCGGGGGAAACATTGATGCCGGAGTCACCGGTGATACGGTGAACCTTGGAGCCGTCAGCATTGCAGATGTAGATTTCCTTGTGGCCGGAATGAGTGGCCACAAAGGTGATCTTGCCACTGAGTTTTACACGTTGACCACCGCCCTTGATCACCAGTTCCTTGATTTCTCCCTTTGCGCTCAGGTTGGCAATGAGTCCGGTCGCAAGACCGATAATGAGCAGTCTAGCGGTGAAAAATCTGGATTTAGAGGTCATAAGCGGTGGGTTTGAGTTCGAAACGGATCAGGACAGTATAGTTGCCCTTGGCAATACCCTTTGGAAGCGGACGTAACCTTTTCACGGAATTAAGGGCTTTTTCTACTGAGGTGTTCATTTCCGGCATGGGTGACGGATCGACAATACGCGCACTGAGAATCCGGCCGTCTGGAGCGACGGTGATCCTGGTGCGTGCTAGGAGGGTGCTGGAACTGATGTTACGGGGCTGTTGCCATTGGCCGTGGAAAGCTTGCTGAATCATGGCATTGTAGCGACCGAAATCCGCTTGCGAATGGACTGGATTACTGGCTTTTCCGGAAGAGGTGCCAATGGTTTTTTTTGCAGTGGAGGCTTTGCTAATCGAAGGCTTGAGCGGGATGGTCTTTTGTGGTGCCCTGCGTGAGACAGTGCGAGTTTTTACGACCTTTCTGGGAGCAGGCTTTACGGTCTTGGGTTTTGGTTTGGGAGTTGGCTTGACCTTCGGCTTTGGCTCAGGCTTTGGCTCAGGCTTTGGCTCAGGCTTTGGCTCAGGCTTTGGCT
>CALCSP010000208.1 GCA_937893785.1 uncultured Verrucomicrobiales bacterium | reverse complement strand
GTTTGAAGGAGTTTACTGGGAAAGGCATGAACACTGGGAATATACTTCGGCAGCACTAGAGGGCAGTTCATTCTACCGTTTACCTAGTATCCTTCAGTGGTTTACGGGTAATATAGGCTACCATCATATTCACCATCTGAGTTCCAAAGTTCCAAACTATTATCTGGAGGCCTGCCATAATTCGCATCCTGCGTTTGCTAACGTCACTACCGTGACTTTTTTGGGAGGCTTTAAATCACTGAGTTTTAGACTTTGGGATGAAACCGACAAGATGCTGGTGGGATGGCGACGCATGCGCGAAATACGTCGGCTGAAGCCGGCAAATGTGGTTGCCAGTTAGGGTTGCTTTCTTGAATCACAGGGGAATTTTTAACGACAGTTTTTGTTGTCAGTGCATCCATATAGGCTTTTTATTGGGGGCTTATGAACTCTTTTCTTAGCCTAGCTGAAGGGCTTGATTCTGGAGATGAATCTGTTCTCTTAAATATTGGTGAGGAGGTTCAGGTTATTGCCGGCACGCTTATTCTTGAAGAGGGAGCATCACCGTCCTCTTTATTTATTGTCTTAAATGGATTGCTAGAAATTTGCGCGTCCTCCTTGCCCGGCAGCTCAGTTGCCTGTGCAGGCCCGGGAGCCATGGTTGGGGATATATCTCTACTCACAGGAAAGCATGTGAGTGCTGACGTACGGGCATTGGAGAACAGCTTATTGCTCAAAGTTCCCTTGGATGTCCTGCTTTCAAAGATGGATGAAGATGCCGGTTTTGGTTTGCGGTTGTATCGCGCGCTTGCCTGCCTGAATGCTCAGCGACTTGTTGAGACCACCACAAAATGGAATGCTGAGATTTCGAGAAAAGAACATGATCGATCAACCTGCGCTGGTCCAATGGCCGAATTATTGGATAAAATCTCCGGCTTCAAGGAGCAGCTCAGTGGCCTTGATAAGGCACTGCTTAAATCAAATGGACTGATATCCGAGAATATGCAGGATGAGGTTTCCATGCAACTAAGGGCATTCGGTGAGGAATTAAATGGCCTTATGGGACCTGAAAGCGGCATCGATGAGTCTATTCGAGATGAACTTGGTTACCGAATTCATACTGAATTACTGCCAGTGGTATTACTGACTGATGTCGCCAGTCGGATGTATACAAAACCTAGGGGATATGCAGGTGATTATCTGACCATCCAAAAAATTTATCAAGATGAAGCGGGTGGGATAGGTCATCTGGGGCCGCTCATGGACAGGGCTTTTCTTGATCAACCTGCAGCCCGGGCTGTACGAAACCGAAGGGGACTAATGGCAGGACAGATTCGAGAGATATACTCGAACAAGCGCGAGATCCACGTTACAAGTTTTGCATGCGGCCCCGCCCGAGAAGTTTTTGATGCGTTTGAGGATCTGGGCCGGCCTGATAATCTGCGTTTTAATTTGCTGGATATTGACGAACAGGCTCTGGACTTCTTAAGGGCTGATCTCAAGGGGCATCCACTAGAAGGAGTGACTCGGTTAATACAGGCAAATCTTGTCTACCTTGCTTTGGGGCGGCAGGACCTCAAGTTTCCCCCTCAGGATCTCATATACAGTATTGGTTTAATTGACTACTTTGGTGATCGTTTTGTTGTGAAGTTATTGGATTATATTCATCAAAACCTTGCTGTTGGAGGTCGTGTTGTATTGGGGAATTTTCATCCATGTAATCCGACAAGAACTGTGATGGATTTTATGCTGGAATGGCGGTTGATCCATCGTGATGAGGAAGATATGAACAGGCTCTTTAGGGCTTCACGGTTTGGCGGTGATTGTGAGCAAATTATATTTGAGGATGCGGGTGTGAACCTGTTTGTCGTGGGTATAAAGAATTGAAATCCACGGCCGGATAGGTCGAGACGCCGAGACAAATGACTCCATGTGTTTCACTTAACGCTTGCGTGTCAGCATGATTTCGTTGCCCTCCGTGTCCACACACATTGCCAGGTGAGGGGGTTCACCATTCTCAGGCTCAGGATCTCGGCTCAGTTTGCCACCTGCCGCGACAACCTCTGAAGCGCCTTGGACCACGTCCGCTACCTGGAAACTCATACCTGTCCAAGTGCGCTCGCCTTTTCCGCTCGGGCACGAGCCTTCTGTCAGCCCGGTCTTGGCGCCTTGCATGATGATTGCGCAGTCCCCATCGACACAATGTTGCAAG
>CALCSP010000207.1 GCA_937893785.1 uncultured Verrucomicrobiales bacterium | reverse complement strand
TGTGGGTTGGAGGTCTCCAGGCTCAAAGAAAGAAGTGGCTCTCTCAAAGTCCGGCAGGCCCTCGGGAGGCAATTCACCAAGCGGGCAACTCCTTGTTGCCGAGAACGAGGCACGAATCTACAGAAACTTTATACAGGGTGCCGGTCCCAGGGCAATAGGCGTTGGTTATCCAGGTGGCTTGAACTTAGCCTATGACGCCAATAATATGCGCATTGCGATGGTATGGCTGGAGGATTTTATCGATGCCAAGAAACACTGGAACGGACGCGGACAGGGCTATCAGCCCCCTGCTGGCCAATCATTGATCAAGAACAAAACCGGCGTTCCACTTGGAGTCCTAGAAACTGCCGATGCTCCTTGGCCAGATACCTTTCTGCGCAAAGACAATCAACAGTTACCTCCTGTCCAGGGCGGTTATTTCTTTAAGGGTTACAGTCTAGGTGGCGAAGAACGGATTCCGACTTTCCGTTATACTTTTGCTGGTCTAACCATCGAGGATCTCCCGGTCCCCAAGGGCAGCTACGATTCAGCCGACGCATCATTTATACGCACGATCAAGATTACCGGAAAGCCTGTAACAAAACTCTATTTTCGGGCCGCCGTTGCCGATGCCATTGATCCGGGAGACAATGGAACTTATGCCGTTGGTGATACGTTACTGTTAAGCTTCAAGTCTAGCGGCAAACCGATCATCCGGGAAAGCGGCGGCAATAAGGAGCTGCTCGTCCCCGTTGAGTTCAATAACAATTCGGCAATCATCGAGCAAACCATCAGTTGGCAATAACCGTCTTTACCGAAAATGAACAATCAACGCATTATGAAATCCTTTATCTTAATATTGATTTGCATGGCGGGAAGTCTGCCTCTGCTACTCGCGCAAAACCCGACAAAAGAAGCCGATTATTATCCCATAGTCGACATCCCTATTCCCGGGGACATCGTTCTTGAAGTCGGCGGCATCGAAGTCCTCCCAGGCAATCGTATAGCTGTCAGTTCAAGGCGTGGGGACATTTACATTGTTGAAGGTGCCTATACCGATGATCCAGATGATGACAAGTGGATCCCGTGGGCCATTGGTCTTCATGAAGTGCTGGGGATTGCCTGGAAAGATGGTTGGCTTTACGCTACACAGCGGCCAGAAGTCACGCGAATGAAAGACGAAAATGGCGACTGGCGCGCCGATGTCTTTGAGACTGTATCATCGGCATGGGGCATCAACGGGGATTACCACGAATATGCTTTTGGATCTCGGCATGACAAAGATGGCAACATCTGGGTGGTCCTCTGCCTGACTGGATCCGGAGGAGCCAGTTCCGATTTCCGAGGGTGGTGCGTAAGAGTCACCCCTGATGGAAAGATGCTACCAACCACCAGCGGAATCCGCTCCCCAGGAGGTATTGGTCAAAACCATCTCGGTGATATGTTCTACTGCGACAATCAGGGCCTTTGGAACGGCACCAGTTCAATTAAACCATTGCCTGTCGGAGGATTTGTCGGCAACCCTGTAGGCAACAAGTATTATAGCCTGACCGACGCCATCGGGGAGCAACCTGCCACTCCCAAAAGTGGAAGCAGGATAGCCATTGAGCGTGAGAAAATACCTCAGTTGATACCGCCCGCTGCCATGTTTCCTCACGGCAAGCTCAGCAACTCCCCAACAGGTATCGCATGTGATACCACTGGCAAGTTTGGCCCATTTACCAACCAGCTTTTTGTCGGTGAACAAACCATGTCCACTGTCTTGCGTGTTGCGCTCGAAAAAGTAAACGGCGTCTATCAGGGAGCGGCTTTTCCTTTCCGTGGAAAATTCAGGTCCGGAAATGTAGCTGTCCGCCTCGGACCTGATGGCAGTATGTTTGTTGGAGGTACTGACCGTGGTTGGGGCGCCAGAGGAGGAAAACGTTTTGCCCTGGAAAGGTGTCACTTCACTGGCACTATTCCCTTTGAGGTTCTTGAAATGAAGGCAAAGCCTGACGGTTTCCTTATCACCTTTACACAGGAAGTGGATTCCAATTCCGCAGCTGACATAGCAAGCTACCAGATGAGTGCCTACACTTACATCTACCAAAGCGGATACGGAAGTCCCGTCGTCGATAAAACCACACCATCGATCACCTCGGCAACAGTGTCCTCTGACCGGAAATCCGTACGCCTGAAAGTCGACGGACTGGTTAAGGGAAACATCCATGAGCTCAATCTCCCAGGAGTAAAAAACACCAAGAATGAATCCCTGCTGCACTCAGTCGGTTATTATACCTTGAACGAAATTCCTGCAAAATAGGCACGTCCGCCTGACTTTGGACGGTAACCCCAGAGAAGAGGGAATATCTGCCTTCACTCTTGGAATCCTGTAGCCGTTTCCCACGGCATACAGCTGCTTTATAAGAAAGAACCCAAGCGAGTTGCTTTTTTACTCTACCCCATGTCCATCAAATGTTAAACTACCATTCATGAAATCCTTGGTCACTATCCTCAGTTGCTCGGCCCTTTTTGCTCCTATCCTTAACGCTGAAGAGTTGTGGAACAGCTCAGAGCCTCTCGCCAATTTTCACCTGCAGGCTGATTACCATGCCACAGATAACGGAGAATTAACAATTAATGCCACCGGTGATGTCCCTCTGAAGCTGCCGTTCAAGGCTGGCGCAAAGGGAACCATTGAAGTGGCAGCAAGGCAGAAGGAAGGGGCACGAGGAGAGATCGGAGTCTGGATCAATGGCAAACCATTCGGAGAGATTACCAACTATGGAAATGCCTCCGGGTCCAAGTCAGACAAAAAGACAACAGGCGGAGCTTTATTTGTATCCACCCCAAAACAAGCTGACACCCCCTTTGACCTTGGTAAAGACTTCACAATTTACCTACGCTTCCGAACACGGGAAGATGGC
>CALCSP010000206.1 GCA_937893785.1 uncultured Verrucomicrobiales bacterium | reverse complement strand
CGAGTGATTCCCATGGAGCGTGTGCGTATGATTGATTTTGAGCCTGAGCAAGGCGAACCGGAACTGCTGGCTGCGGGGGTGCATGCGCCCAGAAGTGCGCTTGTTGAGCTGTGGCAGAGTAAACGTGACCAGTTGGGAATACCTAACTCAAATGCCGGCGAAATAGGGATCCAATTAGCGGGAATCTATATGGCTGGAGATAGCAGGAATGATCACCTAAATGCTGGCAGTTTATATGCAATCATTGAGAAGAATGACTGGGACAGGAAAAGAAAGGCTCGGGCCAAAAGGGGTAGATTAGAGGCCTTGGTCAAGATTGGAGAGGTGGAAAGAGTCATGGATGAGGCAAGACGGATTGCGCTTGAGGATGATGATCCAGGGTTATTATTGGAAGCTCGGCATGTGCTGGCTCGTTCTGATTATGAACATTTTTTTCGGTTGGTTGAGGACCACCCCAAGTGGAAGGAAGATGAGACAGTGCGTGCGGAGATTGAAGAAAGCTACCATGCTCTAGTCGACAGCTTTCTGGAGCCGTTTTTGTTTTATGGAACCGAGATGGCGGCTGCCTCTCGTGGTTTATGGTATGCCGCAAAGACGTATCATTTGGCAGGCGAGAAGAAACGGGCCCTCGAGTGCTTAAGTGACTTGGAAAAACTTTATCCCCGAATGCTAGATCAATATTCGGTCAAAGAACTTCGTAGACAATTATCGACCAACAAATAAACAAGATGCAAATGAAACGATACGAAATGCTGACCATGATAAGACCTATTTTCTACATCTTAATTGTCTTTGTTTTTTCCCAGTGGTGGTTAACGGACCTTGTGGTTGCCGATGAGCCGGGGGGGGCGGGTTCAACTGCTAGCAACGAGGTAACAGTTCTCTCGGTTTATAAGTCGGGTGGTTGGGTGATGCATGTTCTGTTGTTATGTTCAGTGGCAACCATTGCCGTGATTGTGTATTGCTTTATTCGCTTTTCGGTGAAGAAAATGTGCCCGGAAGGAATTAGTGACACGATGGTTCGGCTTATGCAGTCTAGAGATGTAAGTGGTGCATATGCATTATGCCATGAGAATTCCAACAGCTTTACCAATGTGCTGTCGGCGGCACTGCTTAAGGTGAATTTTGATCGAGATAGAGCCAATAAGGAGTCCATGGATCAAGCTGCTGGCGAGGAGCTTGATTATGAGGAGACTGCCCAAATGCAATGGGTCAATTATCTGAATGTATTCGCGACGATTGCTCCTATGATTGGACTTTTTGGGACGGTGTTGGGCATGATGCAGAGTTTTGGTGATCTGAGTGCTGGTAAATCTGAACCGGCTGATCTTGCAGGGGGAATTAATGCGGCGATGGGCACGACTGCCGGCGGCCTTTTCGTGGGTATTCCGGCAATGTTTTTCTATTTTTTCTTCCGTAACCGGTTGACGGCAATCATGTCACTTATCCAGAAGCGCACCAGCTTTGCGTTGGATATCTTGTCCGGAGAGGTCAGGATTTCTGAAGAGGGAACTCCAGAGGGATAAGTGGGTAGTTGTCGTGAATATAACTGATTTTTCAGGGATTTTTAGAGGATGAAGAGACAGGCTAGAGGCAAAGAGGAGGCGGTGAGTTTTCAGATCACCCCAATGATTGATATGACGTTCCTCTTGCTCATTTTCTTTATGGTCACATCCAAGTTGTCGAAAGAACAGGTTAAGATGGACGTTAATCTGCCTACTGCCAGTGCTGCCAAGATCCCGGATGATCTTAGTAATCGGGACGTTATCAATGTAGATCAGGAGGGTAATTACTATATTGCTAATTCCAGAGCGACTCCTGAGCAGTTAAAGCAGCACTTGAAAGAGCGTTTCAAGGCGGCGCCACCATTGAAAATTTATTACCGGGCCGATAAGGGGACGCCATACGAGGTAACTGAAAAGTTCATGAGTATGGCGGCAGAGGCGGGGGCGCATCAGGTGTTATTCGGCACATACAGAAAATAAAAAAAATGCGGCGGTTAAAAAGACATGACGAAGTTGTTGGGATGCCCATGGGACCAATGATAGACATGGTGTTTTTACTGCTTGTTTTTTTTATGGTTACAGCCAAGCCAATTAAACAGGAAAGCGACCTTGGATTTGGGCTTCCAGGTGCGGTGGCTCAGGATGAACCCATTGATATTCCTGATGAACAGAGGTTGATTATTAGAGGAGATCTGCAAGTCGTTCTAAATGATCTTGAGATCGATGCTCCTGAGAGCTCCGATTTGCCTGAACTCTTTGCAACGCTTGAACGTTTCAGGCAAGCTGCCGAGCTAAGTGGCAGCAAGGCGATGCTGACCATCGCTCCTGCCAAGGATGTGCCCCATCAGCGGGTCGTCGACGTTCTCAATGTCTGTGGCAGGGCTCAATTAACAGATGTGACGTTCTCATCATTTACTGAGGAGGGAGGTGACTAATGGGAGAGATTGCAATCAGTGTGAACGAAGGGAAATCTCCTGGTAAGGAAAATGTTTCCGGTCATGGTCGCCGGGGGCTGTTAGTCTCGATTATTATTGGCAGTATAGCGGTTCATTTGGCGGCACTTGTTGTCTTTGGGATATGGGTGATTGCCAGATATTTTGCAGATCCTCCTGCAGAGTTTGAAGTGCGTGAGATACTTAAGATTCCGCCTCAGAGCAGAGAGCACAAGATGAATATGGCTGAGCACCATTCGCTGACACCAAAGCCGGCATTCTCTGACCGCATCCTGTCACAACGGCCATTGGATTTTGCGTTGCCTGACCTGCCAATGATTCCTGTAGACCAGATGCTGCCGATTGACCCGAGTGATCTTATTTCCGACCAGATTAATTCAGTGATCGGAAGTGCAGGAATGGGTGAGGGGATTGGTGAGGGAGTTAGTGGGGGGGATGGGAGCGGCGATGGAATCAGTTTTTTTGGGATCAAGGATCAGGCTCGTTCGGTTGTCATTATGATTGATGTTTCAGCATCTATGTTTGGGCGAACCGGGGACTTGGATTATGGTAGTGGTCGCCTGTTGAGGAAGGGCAGAGAGCAAAGTTTTCAGGCTGTGAGAGATGAGGCATTGAAGTTGGTTGAATCATTGGATATTGACATGCGATTTGGTATTATTCGTTGGTCTGGAAGTGCAAGGTCATGGCAGGAACAGCTTGTTCCTGCAACCACTGCCAACAAGGTTGCGGCAATGAGGCATATTCAGGAGGAAGTGGATGCGAATTCCGCACGACCGACAGGAGGCAAGCCCGGTGGAACTCGTCATGATTATGCCTTGAAGAAGTTATTCGAATTACGGCCGGAGGTTGCGTTCCTTCTTTCTGATGGCAATGCCACTGCATCTGACCGAGGGGGGAAAGAAATACCCGAGAAGGAATTACTGGATATTGTCGAGGCAGGTGGAAAAAATGCGGCTTATTCCACCCGTATCCACACCATTTATTATGTGACTGGCAGTGATAAGAGATCCGAGGAGAGGATGTTACGTGCTCTTAGTCGCAAGACTGGGGGGAAATTTGATAAGGTGAAGGCAGCTCCTCGGCGGTGATTTCCCGGGGTTAATGTCCTTGTGTAAGGGGTGAGCCTCCAGCTTAAACATTTTGAAAGGACTTGCCACTTTCCTGCGTTATAAGGGGTAGAAAACAGGAATAATTGTGGTAGAACCCTTTTGATTTCTTGTGTTTTAGCCACTTTACGACTTGTCCAAACCTTTTATAGTGCAAAACTCAATCACCCTCTTAAACGCAATGAAATTAACTCCAGCTCTCCTTATATCAGCCTGTATGGGAATGCTCATCACAGGGTGTGAAACGACTGATTACTCGAGGAGGTCCGGATATTCTCTGGATAATTCTCAACAGGATGCGCCTTCCCGGTATGGTTACCTTGGTGTTGGGCAATCAGAGGGGAGAACTCAGGAAACTTCCCCGGGAGCACCTCCCAATAGATACGGAGCTGGCTCCGGGTTAAACCAACCCGGGCCATCCACACCGCTGCCAAGAGGGAATGGTTCAGGGAGCCCTTCTACCAGTTCTCAACCAGAAAATTCGCAACAATCAGCAGTCAAGAAACCCGATGAACGCCCCTATGCTGATCCCGTGCCTGGAAAATATGGAAGGGTGTTCAGTCCGTTTGCCAAGGGCAAGGAAATTGATGTAGCGGATTTTTCGCCGGGAACGTTGGTCAGATGTCCTTACACACAAAAAATTTTTAGAGTGCCCTGATCTGGTTGCAATTAGGGGAAGTATTTATGTGGGCGTCTAATAAAGCCGGGCTATGCGGCATTTAGCAGTTTTAGGACCAGGGTTACTGGGTGGCTCCGTTGCTCTTGCCGCACGTTCTCTTGGAACGCTGGGCAAGGTGAGCTTGTGGGCTCGCCGCAGTGAGGTGCTTGACGAGTTAAGGGCTAGCGATGTTGCCGATGTTGTTAGTAACGATATAGGTGAGGTGGTCGCTAATGCTGACCTCGTTGTTATCGCTACTCCGGTGGGCGCGCTGGAGGCTGTCTTGGAAGCGGCTCTTCCTTTTTTGCCAGAAGGGGCAGTTATCACTGATGTTTGTAGCGTCAAGATGGCAGTGGTGACGGGGGCAGATGCCGTAATTGCTGATTCACCAAGGGATGATGTTTCATTTGTTGGTGCGCATCCGATGGCGGGTTCAGAACTCACTGGGTTCGCCAATGCTCGGGCTGATCTTTTTCAAGGGGCGGCATGCGCAATTACATCTGGTAAAAGCTCTACCGAACCTGCTGAGGCGCTGGTCGAGGATTTTTGGTGTTCACTGGGGTGTAGCCTTTTTAGGCTTGATCCCTCTGAACATGATAAGCTTGTGGCAGCGGTTAGCCATTTGCCACACGTGGTTGCTTCCGCACTCGTGCAGACGGTAATGTCCAGTGATAGGCAGGTAGTTGGATTGGCAGGCGCTGGCTTTCGTGATACCACAAGGATTGCTGCCGGTTCGCCATCCATGTGGGCGGAGATACTGATTGAAAATCGTGAGGCTGTATCCTCAATATTGGCTGAGCATGTCAGAGGAATTGAAGAAGTGCTGACAAGGATCAATGGCAATGACAGTGAATGGTTGTTGCGCTTTCTCAGTGATGCTAAGGACAATCGGGAGATGTTTGCTGCTCCTGTGGTTACAAAGAATTAAGAGCATATAAATAGTGTATCATTGAATTAATGGAACGGGAAAATAGGGAATTGCGTGTCAGCCGGGCACATTGTTTTGGTGGTGAAATCTCTGTCCCTGGTGACAAGAGTATTTCTCATCGCGCAGTGATGTTGGCAGCGCTTGCTGATGGAACTTCTAAGATTGAAGGCTTTCTTCCAAGTGAAGACTGCCTTGCAACACTTGGTGCCATGAAGTCATTGGGTGTGACTGTTGATGTTCTAGATGAGACGGATCTTGGGCCGTCTTCCCTTCTTGTTCATGGTTGTGGAATGGTTACTGTAGAGCCTGACCATGCTATTGATTGTGGTAACTCTGGAACCACCATGCGGCTTCTTTCAGGCATCCTTGCAGGGCAGGATTTTACCAGTCGCCTCATTGGGGATGACTCTCTCTCGAAAAGGCCAATGAATAGGGTGATTAAGCCCTTGTCCGGCATGGGAGCAGCTATACAAGCAGAGGGTGAAGGAGGCAGTGCTCCATTAGTTATTCATGGAGGTGCGCTGAATGGTACAACGTATGAACTTCCCGTAGCCAGTGCGCAGGTGAAAAGTGCAATCTTGCTTGCCGGCCTTTTTGCTGAAGGAATGACGACAGTCATTCAGCCTGTGGAAACGCGGGATCATACTGAGAGAATGCTGGACTTATTTAATGTTAGGACAAGTACTGATGGGAAAGCTATCTCGATCATGGGTGGTCAGCAGTTGCAACCTTGTGACTTTGTTGTGCCTGGTGATATTTCAAGCGCAGCTTTCTGGTTGGCTGCGGCAGCCGTCTCGCCAGGGGCGGACTTGCGAATTCAAAATGTAGGCCTTAACCCTACACGGAGTGGTATATTGGATGTCCTTGAGCGAATGGGGGCCGACATCAACAGTGTAGCGTCCAGTGATGGCAGGGGAGAAAGGATTGGTGAGATCACTGTGAGCGGAGGTGAGCTCAACGGCATTGAGATATCCGGCGACCTTGTTGCTAATATTATTGATGAGTTGCCAATACTTGCCGTTACAGCGGCTCTGGCGAGTGGAACAACGGTCATTAGGGATGCGGGTGAATTGCGTGTAAAGGAAACGGATAGAATTGCGGCGGTTGCCAAAAACCTTCAGGCAATGGGTGCACAGATTGAGGAGTTTGACGATGGTATGACCATTTATGGGGGGAGATTATTGCAGGGTGCCGCGATTGACAGTTATGGTGACCACCGGATTGCCATGGCATTTGCTATTGCTGGTCTTTTTGCGGATGGTGAGACAATCATCAGGGACGCTGAGTGCATTGCTGTTTCTTACCCTGGCTTTGACAGGGACCTTCAATTACTTTCAGGGGAGAAGACAACAGCCTGAGATAAACTTTGTTGAATGGTTAAGTTTACTGACAATGCCCTCTGATATGACATTGGAAAAGCACAGAGTAATTGCCATTGATGGTCCGGCGGCTTCCGGTAAAAGCAGCGTGTCTGAAAAGTTGTCCGATCACCTTGGGTTTTTACATGTCAATTCAGGTATTATGTATCGGGCATTTGCCTGGAGCGTTCTGCGATCGGGTATTCACGCTGGAGACGCACGTGCAGTGGTCGAGCACCTTCATGAAATACAAATGCATTGTGGAGTTTCAGGAGATAAGGCTACAGTGACAGTAGACGGTGTTGACCCTGGAAGTGAGTTAAAGTCCAGTGAGGTGAATGCTGGAGTTTCTGCTGTTTCGCAAGTGCTTGAAGTGCGAGAAGTTCTTGTAGCCAAACAGAGGGAATATCTCAATGTGGCGGATATTGTCATGGAAGGGCGCGATATTGGTTCGGTTGTCTTTCCTGAGACACCTTATAAGTTTTTCATCGACGCCTCAATCGAGGTGCGTGCACAGCGCAGAAGTAAAGAGGGTATTATTGACGATCTTGCTGCAAGAGATGCAATTGACAGTAATCGGGTCGTGTCACCTTTGGTTGCATCTGATGATGCAGTGGTTATTGATACATCAGATATGACGATTGAAGAGGTCCTTGTAGAGATTCTGGATCATCTTTATCATAAGGGGTTGAATCAATTAGACGAAAAGTAATGTGGTATTGGATTGGGTTTTGGCTTGCTTGGCTGCTTTTTTATCTTTTCTTTCGTTTGCGAGTCATAGGCAGAGACAAGATTCGTGCTTCTTGGAAGCATGGAGGTGTTCTAATTGCCTGTAACCACACTAGTTATTTTGATCCACCTGTTGTGGGTGTGGCTTATGGTAAAAAGACTGCTTTCTTGGCCCGCAAATCTCTTTTCAAGAAGGGGTTCTTGGGATGGATTTACCCACGGCTCAATGCGATCCCTGTAGACCAAGAAAGGCCTGATTTTACAAGTTTGAAACGCATTATTAAGGAGCTGCGTGCAGGCAACCCTGTGCTTATTTTCCCGGAGGGGCAGCGCACTGAGGATGGGAAGTTGATGCAGGCTGAGGCAGGGGTTGGACTTGTGATTGCAAAGGCGCGTGTACCGGTATTACCCATGCGAATATTTGGAGCTCATGAGGCTTATCCCCCTGGGGCAAAGTTTCCGAAATTCTTTACCAGGATCACGCTTTGTTGTGGTGATCTGTTTGAAGTTCCGGAGCATGAACTCGGTGTGAAAGGGCGTGAGGGGTATCAGGCTATTGCTGACCGGGTCATGGAGGCAATACAGGACATCAAAAAACCCTGAACAAGGAGCGATGTTTAGCGGGGCAATTTCCGGTCATAGAACTGATCTCCCTTTGGCGGGCGTATGGGAACAGTGAGTCCTCCGGATGTTTTCAGTTCTTTAAACATTTGGTTGCGTAATTGGACGATTTGCTCCTTGTAAGCGGGCACTTGAATGAGGTTGTGTCGCTCATGAGGATCTGTTTGCAGATCGTAGAAGCCGTTCTGGTCCCAAACCCCATGATAATAGACGTATTTGTAGCGATCAGTGCGTATTGCAAAGCATGTTGGTGTTGCCGGAAAGTTCCATTCCCAGTGGTATTCGTAGAGGATGTGCTTGCGCCAAGGTGTTTTTTTTCCCAGTAGTAATCCGGCAAAGGATACCCCGTCCATCTTTGGTGCGTTAGGAGGAAGACTGACGGTGGCAAAGTCCAAGAGAGTTGGTGCTATATCAATATTCTGCACCATTTCAGGGATGATCGTCCCTGGCTTAATTCGTCTAGGAGCATAGGCAATTAGGGGTATTCGAATGGATTCCTCAAAAGCGTCCCGTTTGTCATAAAAGCCGTGCTCTCCCAGAGCGAATCCGTTATCCCCCATATACATAAGCACTGTGTCAGGAGTGACAGGTTCTAGTGTCTTGATGACGCGACCAATGTTTTCATCTAGGCCATGAACGGTTTCGCAGAAGCGCCAGTAGAGGTTGTCGAACGAAGGTACTGGATCTTTGTCAAAAGCCCCGGTTTCCATGTGGTCAATACCGTGAATGCCATAACGGCGATCGCGAATCCATTTTGATTGAGAGCGGTAGTTTTCCTCAGTATTTGCCATGGTTTCCGGGTAAGGAATAGGCTTGTCCTGATAGCGCCCATGGTGTCTTGGAGCCGGCAGAAAGGGATAATGCACGGCCTTGAAGGAAAGATAGAGTAGAAAGGGTTTATCCTTAGGTCGAGTGTTATGAAACCAGTCAATAGCTTGGCCTGCCAGGATGTCTGTCATGTAGCCTTTGAACGCTTTTTTTTCACCGTTGATATTGAGTGTTGGATCAAAGTAGTCTCCCTGGCCAACAAAGCTTACCCAGTGGTCAAAGCCCGGGCGGGGTGAGTCGTCTTCATGACCCATGTGCCATTTTCCTATAAACGCTGTATGATATCCTGCGTTTTGTAGATATTGCGGGAAAAACCGTGTGCCTTCGGGAACAGCGCGCTGGTTATCTACGACGCGATGATTATGCATATATTGGCCGGTCAGAACAGTTGCCCGGCTTGGTGAGCAGAGGGAAGTTGTCACAAATGCATTAGAAAGATGAGCTCCCTTTTCAGCCAGTTGGTCGAGGGTGGGGGTTTCTAACCACTCAGGTGCCTTGGGATGAAATCCCATGAAATCATACCGGTGGTCGTCACTGACGATTAATACAAGGTTTTGAGCAGCCTTGCCAAGATTAGCGGTTACCAGCAGGAGAAAGAATAAACAACGAATCATGAGTGAATCATGACTGGCTATGCCCTTTTTGGCAATGCACTAAGAGTGTAAATTACGTGATTTCCACTCGCAGTGTAAGGGAACCGAGTTTTTGGTAGCACCTTTTGGTGCCTCGTTTTAAAACCAAACTGGGTGTTGCTTATTCGGAAGGGGCAGGTGCTTCTGGAGCCGGTTCTTCAGTTGG